>CAZTKW010000354.1:0-1514 GCA_964614315.1 uncultured Pirellulales bacterium | reverse complement strand
CTCATCTTCGGCAAAAAGACTGCTTGTTGCAAGATGAGCGCCGAAGAAGTCACATGAAAAGAGAATCTTGTCTTCTTTGAGATATGTGCCCATCGTTTCCAGCCAATGAACCCATGGGAGATAGACAAATTCCAGTGTTTTATCGCCTAACGAAAGTGTCCGACCATCTTCGACGGTAATAAACTTGCTATCCTCAATACCAAGTAAATCTTTTAACATATCCTTACATTTAGGATTAGTCACTACCTTAGCATCAGGAAAGAGTGTCAGTATATCAGGTATGCTGCCGGAGTGGTCCTGTTCGGCGTGATGGGCGATGATATAATCTATTTTGTCCGTACCTATCTTAACAAGATTGTCTATGAGCACGTTGGTCTTTGTCGGGTCAACAGTATCCAACAATGCCGTCTTCTCACTACCCTTGAGCAGATAAGCGTTGTAGCTGGTCCCATCAGGCAAGGGAATGAGCCGGTCAAACAATCTCGCATCCCAATCAATCGCCCCAACTGCATACACATTAGGTTTAATCTGTCTCATAATTGGGTTCCTTTTCACAACCTTGTATTGTATTATATTATGTTTATCAACTGTTAATAATTAAGGGCTTCCAGTTCAAAATTTGCCTGTGGATGTGCACATGCAGGGCATACATCGGGGGCTTGCGTACCTTCATGTACGTAACCACAGTTTCTGCAGACCCAGCGAACGGATTTTTCACGTTTGAAGACTTTTCCCTCGGTGATATTCTTTTCTAATGCGAGGTAACGGTCTCTGTGTCGAGCTTCAGCAACAGCTATACTTCTAAATACATCTGCGATTTCCGAGAATCCTTCTTCTTCGGCTACTTTTGCAAAGTTTGGATACATTTCAGTCGTTTCATAGTTTTCACCTGCAGCAGCTTCTTTGAGGTTTTCGCTGGTAGAGCCAATTACACCGGCAGGAAAAGCGGCAGAAATTTCAACTTCACCGCCTTCCAGGAATTTAAACAGCCTCTTAGCGTGTTCTTTTTCCTGATTGGCGGTTTCCTCAAATATAGCTGAAATTTGTACAAATCCTTCTTTTCGTGCCTGGCTTGAAAAATAAGTGTAACGGTTTCTTGCCTGAGATTCGCCTGCAAATGCGGTCAATAGATTTTTTTCAGTCTGACTTTTTTTTAGTGCCATAATTAATACTCCTTCCCTAAACAATAAGTAATCAATTCAACTATTTCTCCACACCTTGTTTAAACCGACAGTCCCTCAGCCGAAATTTTAATCTCTTTTTTCAGCTCCTTGTCGGATACAAACCTGTATTGAGTTTGTCCTTTTACTAAAACCTCATCATTATCTACAGTTATTTTAATATCCTGTTCGGGATTTCTTTGATGCAGGATATCGGCCATCAAAAAGGCCTTTTCGAGCCCATCACCGGTCTGGTAGTTTGCCACTTCATCCGGCTGAGCCAGGCGGTTACCCTCGTAAATCGAGAAGTGTCTCATTTTCCTGAGCCATTGATATATCTCCTGTACGGACATT
>CAZTKW010000353.1:0-4480 GCA_964614315.1 uncultured Pirellulales bacterium | reverse complement strand
AGGCCGAATTACGATGCAAAAAGGTCCTGAGTATTTCCTTCACGCTGCTAAAAAAGTCCTTGAAGTGATAGATAATGTAAAATTTGTTATGGCCGGCTCCGGTGATATGATGCACAGAGCAATTGAAATGGCCGCAGAACTTGGTATCGGAAGCAAAGTTCTCTTTACAGGCTTTTTGCGGGGTGAAGACGTCCAGAAGATATATCAAATGGCAGACCTTTTTGTAATGCCTTCGGTTTCGGAGCCTTTCGGCCTAGTTCCTTTGGAAGCTTTGGAAAACGATGTGCCAGTGATAATAAGCAAGCAAAGCGGCGTGTCCGAAGTTTTAAGGCATGCTCTGAAGGTTGACTTCTGGGACGTCAATGAGATTGCCAACAAGATTATAGCGGTACTGAGATACCCCCCGTTGAAAATAACACTTCAAAGCCACGGTAACTTTGAAGTAAGGAAGCTGCGGTGGAAGGATTCGGCCGAAAAGTGCGCAAGGATTTATGAAGAAACACTTGTTGCCGTCTGACGTTAAAGCGTTAAAAGTATCCCGTCAGTTTTGATGCGGGATGCGAAACACAAAGAACAATAATAAATACAATACGAGATTTGATTTATGGCTTCGGTATGTTTCTATTTTCAAGTGCATCAGCCGATGCGATTGAGGCACTATACAGTATTTGACAAAAATGAGCATTATTTTGACGACTATAATAATGGTTTCATATGCAAGAAAGTAGCCAATAAATGTTATCTGCCAGCCAATCGACTGCTTCTGGATATGATACGCAGAATGGACGGCAGATTTAAGATAGCATACAGCATAACGGGTGTATTACTTGAGCAGTTGCAGACTTATTCCCCAGAGGTTATGAGCACATTTGACGCTCTGGCACAGACCGGCTGTGTGGAGTTTCTTGCGGAGACCTATTATCACAGTTTGAGTTTTTTATATTCGCGTGAAGAATTTATAGAGCAGGTAAACAAACACACCGAAGCGATAGAACACTATTTCGGCCAAAAGCCGAGGATTTTCAGAAATACAGAGCTAATATACAATAACGATTTGGCCTGCCTCATCGAGTCTATGGATCGTTTCGACGGAATAATAAGTGAAGGAGCCGACCCTATTCTTGGTTACCGAAGCCCCAATTTCGTATATCACCCCCAGGGCTGCGACAAGCTTAAGCTTCTTCTAAAAAACTATTCTCTCAGTGATGATATTGCGTTCAGGTTTTCTAACCGCGGCTGGTCGGAATGGCCTTTGACATCAGAGAAGTTCGCCAGATGGATAAGCGATGTCAACGGAAACGGTTATGTTGTCAACCTGTTTATGGATTATGAGACATTCGGTGAGCATCAATGGGCGGATACGGGAATATTTGATTTCATGAGGCATCTGCCGGAAGAGATTTTAAAACATCCAGACAATGATTTCAAGACACCCAGCGAGATAGTTCAAAGTTATCAGCCGGTCGGAACAGTTGACGTGCCGCATTTGATAAGCTGGGCGGACACCGAAAGAGACCTGTCGGCCTGGCTTGGAAACCCGATGCAATCCAACGCCCTTCACGAGATTTATCGGCTTGAGAAAAAAATAAAAAAAGCAGGCGATGAACAAATTATGGCCGACTGGCGAAGATTACAGACCTCCGACCATTTTTATTATATGTGCACAAAATATTTCGCCGACGGCGACGTACATAAATACTTTAATCCGTATGGTTCACCTTATGATTCTTATATAAACTTTATGAATGTACTGAACAACCTTCAGAGTCGCTGTTCAGAGCCGTCAACAGGGGCCAACATTCGTGGAATATCACAAAGTAAAAACACCATCGATGCGCAAACACAAACGGCAGGTTAAATATATCAATTCCGGGGTTTTAAGTTAACCTTGTTAGAAGTTTTTGGAGTAGATTTGTGCTGACATTACAAGAAACCGACAGTTCTACAGTTGTTTCCGTTTTAACATACGACAAAAGTGTTGAGGAGTTATTAAATAAAGAGTGGCTGTTGACTAATACCAGGGGCGGATATTCCTCATCGACGATTATCGGATGCAATACAAGAAGATATCATGGTCTGCTCGTCGGTTCGCTTCATCCTCCCGTGGACAGGATAATGGCGCTATCCAACTGTCTGGAAATGGTGATACTCAATGGAGAAGTTTTTAATCTTTCAACTTTCGAATTTCCGGACAAATTCGCGCCCGAAGGCTTCGGTTACATTAAACGATTCCGCCGCGATATCGGGATCCATTTTGATTATCAGCTAAATAAACTTGAGATGACTAAATCCGTATATCTTTGTCGGGAGAGCGACACCATCGCTGTCGTGTATGATTTTACGCAGGTTGAGGAAGCAATGGACTTTGTTTTAAGACCTTTTGTCGGTTTGAGAGATTTTCACTCACTTCAAAAGTCTTACGCTCACATCTGCCGGGCACATATTGATGGTGGTTTGGTGATACGCCACGATACACCTGGAAGCTGTGAACTGTTTTTGAACTGTCCGTCTATGAATTTTGAAAAAGACAAGCAGTGGTGGTTCAATTTTCTTTACCGCTGCGACCAGCGAAGAGGCCAGGATTTTACCGAAGATTTGTGGACGCCGGGTTTTTTTAAGCGTCAGATAGAAGAACCCTGCAGAATTGTTTTTTATGCCAATTTGAGCAGCCGATACAATCCTGAGCAGCTAAAGAAAACCACGATTGAAACTGTCTGCAAAGTTTTGCAAAGCCATCAGGAAAGTATAAAGCGTAAAGCTGCCAAGCAAAGCGGAGCAGCTAAAATCGAAAAGCAAGATAGTCAATATGAGATACTTTGCTTCGCTGCCGACCAGTTTATTACAAAACGGCAAACAAGCCAAAATGACAGAACCACTATTTTAGCCGGTTTTCCCTGGTTTGCAGACTGGGGTAGAGATGCTTTTATAGCACTGCCGGGCCTGCTGCTTACCACAGGGAGATTTGATGAGGCAAAATCGGTTTTGACGACATTTGCACAGGCCGCCGACGACGGTTTGATTCCAAACCGTTTCGATGACCACAGTGATACCGCTTACTTTAACAGTATAGATGCTTCTTTGTGGTTTATTAACTCCGCCTTTCAATACTTAAATGCAAGCAGCGATATGGAAACCTTTATGCAGCAGTTTTTGCCGACAATCCGATGGATTATCGATTCATATCATAACGGAACCGCATATGACATTCGTGCAGATGAGGATGGGTTAATAATCGCAGGTAGTGAGGAAACCCAGTTGACCTGGATGGACAGTAAATACGAAGGGCATAGTTTTACACCGAGATATGGTAAAGCGATCGAGGTCAATTCCCTGTGGTATAATTGTCTTTGCAGTATCGCCCGTTTTTATGCCAAGCAGGACACAGAAACCACAAAGCATTACCAGTCGATGGCCGACAGAGTTAAGGATAGTTTCCATAACCTGTTCTGGAATGAAAAATACGGCTATTTAAATGATTGTGTTTTGCCGGACGGTTCGGTTGACGCTACTCTGCGGCCGAACCAAATATTCGCTGTTTCGCTGCCTTTTTCGCCCCTGTCAACTAAGCAGGCGAAGTGCATCGTAGAAGTGGTAGAGAGAGAGTTGCTAACGCCCTATGGCTTGCGAACACTGGATGTTAAAGACAGTCGCTATAAAGGCTCCTATATTGGTCCACAGCGACAGCGCGACGAGGCTTATCATCAGGGAACAGTTTGGCCGTATCTGATTGGGCCTTTTGTAGAGGCATATTTAAAGGTCAATGATTTCAGCCCAACAAGCAAAAGAAAAGCGGCTGAGTTTATCGAACCATTAATGCAACATCTGACAGAAGACGGCTGTCTCGGTCAAATTTGTGAGATATTCGATGGAGATGCCCCACACAAGCCCAAGGGTTGTTTCGCCCAGGCCTGGAGCGTTGCAGAACTAATAAGAGCATACCAATTGATAAACAGCTGATTATCAACAAATCATAAAGACGGCAATTAAACCGCCCTTCACATCAGTACGCCTGCGCCGGTACATCAAGGGGCCAAAATCCACTAAAATCAAAAACAAGTTGCGACAAGACAGCTTTTCCTGTTAAGATAAACGTTCGATACAAACAATATTTTTATGATTAGGAGGTTGTTATGAAAAGTTCAAACGCTCTATTTTTGATTTTAACTTTATTTTTTATACTATTAACGATGACACCTGCAACTATTGTGTCAGCGAGAGATGATAATATCAAGGGTTTATTTTTCAGTGAAAGCTACGAGGACAGCGATTTGCACAGCCGGGGCTGGTATGACGGCAGTAAGTTTGAAATTACTGAAAAGAATCCTTATGCCGGCAAAGGGTGTATCGAGTATCGCTGGAAGGCCAAGACCACCAGTCCCGTAAGTTCGTCGGGCAGTCGTCATCCGATTGAGCCAACTGAAGTTGTATACCTTCGCTTCTACATCCGGCTTTCCGAGGACTGGGGCTGGAGCGGCCGCTC
>CAZTKW010000352.1:0-4496 GCA_964614315.1 uncultured Pirellulales bacterium | reverse complement strand
CAAAAGTAACCCCTGAATTTTCGCCCGGCCATGCCCTTGATGACCTGGTTTACCACCGCCCCGATTGCGTTGATATTCTTTTGGGCTGTTCGGCTTTACCGGAATCTTTGAAGATGGTGTAGATAAACCGAAAAAACCTTCTTTGGCTGAACGCTCCTGATAACGCAGATTGCTCTTGAGGGTGGAAATTTCTTCTTCGAGATCGTTAATCTTTTGCTGTTTGTTAAGGCATTGTTTGCAATATGTCATGGCCGTCTTTTCTCTGGTTTATTCAATTTGGTTCTATCTGGCTTAGTTGTGATCGGAACTTGGCCTGTGTAGACTTGAGTTATAGGGGCGATGACACATAGGACAAAATGTTTTTTTGGAAGAAATTATCTCTGTTCATCTACAAGAATGGCTGGTCGAGACTCAAGAAAACTGCATTTTAGCCTCGTAAAACGAGGTTTTTGGATATATTAAAGTCCAACACGCCAATCCAATCACCCCACCCATAACTGACCGGTTACCCATAATCCATTTTTTTTCTTGCAAATTCAGCAAAACGTGTGATGTTAGAACTCACATATTTGAGGTTATCCGGAAACCAAATAGGTGGGCCAATAGCACCTTTAAGGTCAACAATTTGGATTTTGGGCAACTCTGCCGGCAAAATTCGTAAAAAAACTTTAATTGGTTGCAATTCAAGCAAGATTTTGATAGTATTATGAAATCGAAAGGAGGTAAGTCTGTCACTGTGGAAACGCGAGCGGTTACGGTTCTGTTCTCTGTTCTTCTTATCTTTATCTGCCCGGCTCTGGGCAGGGTCGACCCAAATGTCCCGAAAAAACAGCTTTTATTGGAAGCGGAATATATTAACAATATCCGCCCGAAAATTGTTAAAACGGATAAAGACCCTAACTCGCTGATTACGACCGGCAAAGTGATTCTTTACGGCCAACTAATTTCACCTCCATATCGTCTGGCGATCAGCAAAGACAGACTCCTGCTCAATGGTGTCCAGACAGACCCCTCAATAATTCCGCCGTGGTACCAGCAGACCGAACCAATATCAGTAACTGAGTCAGTCAAGAGCCTTTCAGACGCTACAACCCGCATTGTTACCAAACACGAGGAACTCAAAAACCAGCGAAGGGCTATGCTTAGAAGCCAGGCCAAACCTGAAGAAGATACCGAAGATACCATAGTCAAGACTAAAGACCTTCAGACTGAAATTAGCCGGTACATCACCCAAAAGGAAAAAAACGTCAAAGCAGCCAGGTGGGAAAATGAAAAGACACTGCATATCCTTATGTCTGACGGTAAGGACTTTTTCATAACGTTCGATGACGACATCCCGAAGCAGGATACAAAAAAGAAAACAAAAGAACTGCTTACCTACTCAAAACAACTATACGAAGCCAGGTTAAGAGCGGGAGGGCTTGTTATAATCGGTTTCGGAGAGGTACAGACATTCCCGCAGCAGCGTGCCGCCAAAGTTCTGGGCCAAATCAACAAAGCCTTAAAGGGTAATTCCGCCGACCAGCTTAAAAAGGCCTTGCACAGTAAAGAACTCGCCCGCGAGATGCTTTTCGTACGAAAACAAACAGAACAAAAAGCAGAATATCCAAAAAGGAGGGCCAAAAAATGAGAAGTAAACTTTTTACTATAGCGATGTTGATGTTTTTGACGCTGGCCTGGTTTTCTCCTGCGGCCATGGCTGTAAGCGAAACGCCGTCAGCTAACTGGGCCGTCGCCATATCACCAACGTTATATGAAAATGCCGCAACGGGAACGGCTGAACTAATGTACTTATACTATTGTGGCAAGGAAGCCCAGAAATACACCACCTACTGGTACAAACAGGAATACAAGTCTCTTAAACCTCATATCGGATTAGAACATCATATCGATATGGTTAAAGGCCCGCTTCAAGTAGGGGTTCTGCTGCACAGCTGTCATGGTATTGGATCAAGCAATCCCGGTATCATGGTGGAAGGTTTCAAAAGCGAAACGTTCGACCCCTGCGACCCAAACGACACCCCGGCTTCGCAGGCCTGCTGGAACAGATTAACACATTACGGACAGAACGGCTGGAACCTCGGAGACCCGTGCTACGTCGGCGGCCCAAGCCAGGACCCAGATTGTGAACTTTCGGTAGGTTACAACAAAAGTGCGGGATGGGGCATATTGATGCATGACAAAGCAATAAGAAACAGGGGCCACGCCCTGGCAAAGAGTAAGCCGCTGATATACATTTCTACCTGCTGGGGCGCCTGGATGGGGCCGGCCTATACAACCAAAGGAGCACGACTTGCCTTAGGCCCAATGGGAAGCATCGGATGGGACGTAGATGAGGATAATGTAATACATTTATTTAAGTGTCTCAATGGATACTGTGGTCAGAAGGAACGAAACGTGAAAAAGGCGTGGACCGGCTGTAAGGGGATTGGCTTTTCCCCAAGCAATAAACCGGAGCGATTGGAAACAACCCTGGCACCGGCCGTCGAAAGAGTAGAAGCCCCCTGTCCAATCTCCACGGGCGATAAGGTCAAGTTCTTTTTCGACACCAAATGTGATATACGACGCCTGCCCGAGGTGGAGGGCAAAAATTGTAAAATTGAAAAGGATAGATGGAACTCCGACCACGAATTTTGGGCTGTTTGTACGGAACCGCCTCCGCCCGGAAGCTATACTTTCGAGGTAACAATCAAATGGGAAAAGGTAAAAAGCAAAAACAATAACGCCCGTCTGGACGGCAATACCAAACCCGACAGTAGAAACGCCCGAGGTCCTGCACATGACGATTACAAGGAGAATATCAGTTGCCACAAGCCCCAGGACAGTGATAAGGATAAAGTGGTTGACAACTGCGACCTCGGCAATTTCGTTAAAAATTGGGTGGCTACAGGCTGTGGTGAACCGAATTGGTGCGATGGCGCAGACCTCAACAAAGACGGCTACGTTACAGCGGTGGACTATTCGCACTTCTCCACGGCCTGGCTCGATTACTTCGAACCCAACGCACCGTATGACCCCTGCGACCCTTATGACCCCTGTGATACTGACCCGCCGACCACGCCGACCAACCTGCATTTCACTAACACTATCAGCACACTGGTTTCGATGAGCTGGGATCCGTCAACCGATAATGCCGCCGTTCTGGGCTATCACGTTTACCGGGACGCTAATGCCGTAGGCCTGGTGTTTGAGCCAAACTATACCGAGTTCGACCTGAAGCCGTCTACTTACTATACCTATACGGTCAGCGCATTTGACCCCGTCGGCAATGAATCGTCGATGAGTAACCTTGTCGATGTTACTACAGGCCCAACGGACACTGGACCGCCATCTACACCACAAAATGGGACCATAACCGGCGTAACAGAAAGTAGCGTTTCTTTCACCTGGGATCCTTCGTCGGATAACACCGCTGTACCCGGATACTATCTCTACCGAGACGGCAATTCAATCCCGATAGCAAGAGTAGCTGATACAAGTTACACCGATACCTGCCTCCAGCCGGGCACGACCTACACCTATAATGTCCAGGCCTTTGATATAGCGCTAAACCCATCCAGTCAGTCCTACAATATATATGCCACAACTACTGATACCAACAGCCTGGCTCTTAACAGCTCGTTTGAAAGCCACACCGTTGGACTACCGGACGAATGGAGTTGTGCCGATACAAATTGTGTCTCCTGGGACAATGTCCAAGTTCATTACGAAACCGCCGCGATGTGCGTCACCGGCCCTAATGAACCGGGCCAGCTCTTCGCCGTCCAGGATGTGAATCTGGTTGCCGGTGGAGAGTATACACTCAGCGCCTGGGTCAAAACCGATTTGATTTCTTCCGGTGGCCTTGGCATACGTTACGTCGAGAATAACCCGTATTTTGAGCGGACCGCCGGGCCAATATCAGGCCAGGATTGGACCCAGCTGTCGGTAAACTTTACTACCGACCCAGCTTATACAACAGGAAAGATAGAACTGTTCTGGAATATAGAAAACGTTGATGTCGGCTGGTTCGACGACCTGCGCTTTGTTAAAGAACAATACCAACCATAACCAATGGGTATATGTAATCTTTGTAGGTAGAAAATTTACATAATCTGCGAAATCTGTGGCTCAAAAAATTCGTGTCCATTCGTGGTTCAGTTAGTCTTGCCTGTTTTATCTAAACTACCCATTTTAACATTTTACTCAGACTCCTCCGTCGCCCCTTCTTTTTTAAAGCCGTCGCGGCGATTGAGCGGAGATATTTCAGCCACCGCGGCTAGCGGAATCAAACCTGTGCGTTTTTTGCATCTTTTTGTCGTTTTTTTTTCAATTTTTCCGCTTTTTTTAACTTTTTGTTCAAAAAGTGAGACATTTTTTGCGTTTTTTTTCAATTTTTTGACTTTTTTTAAACCCCCACCCCCATTTTCAGCCCAAAAACAACGGTGCCTTAAAACCGCCCATACAAAACCACCCCCATTTTCAGCCCAAAAACACCCCCCCCTTTTTGGTCAAAT
>CAZTKW010000351.1:0-4496 GCA_964614315.1 uncultured Pirellulales bacterium | reverse complement strand
TTATCTTTTTCATCGTTTCCGCAGCCCCAAAGCACAAGAGGGAGACCAACCGCTTTGAGCACCTCTTCGGTAACCTTTACTGCATAAGCGGCGTCTTTGTCCGCCTTGTCGGGATGTATACCTTCGAACTTCAGACAAATTAAGTCCGCTCCGAACTGCTCTATGCACTTCTGTGCCCAGTCGCCAGGGCTTTCAAAAACATCTTTATAAGGCTCACATAGAATTTCCGGCCAATCTTCAGGTTTGCTGTCGAGAACATCTATCGCAATAACCGGTTTTTCGCTTACCTCGTCCCCGGAGCCGCCGTAAACGACATTACGCGCTCCTCCCACGGTCACCTTTGAGGTGCGAGTGCCACCCTCATCTTTGGTTGCCCCAAGCGTGACTCGGTTTACCGAGCTGGTAAAGCTTTCTGAAACTTCAGGAACTGGCATCTGAAATCCTCCAAACTCAAAATTATGAATTCTCAATTACGGTTTTTATATTTCCTATTTTTTTTTCAACTATTTTCCGCACGGATGAAATTGCAGGGCTGTCCTGTTCAACATCAAATATGGTTTTACCCTCCATAGAAGCCTCAATCACGGCTTCATCATAAGGCACACACCCAAATATCTCTATCGCTTCTAATTCTTTTATACAATCGGTTCTGTTCCATATTATGCCGATTTCTCTCACTGATATTGGCAACTTTTCAGCAAGCGTGTAAATCCTTTTGGCTGTAATCGTACCAATAGGTGTAGGTTCGGCCGCAATACACAACAGGTCAACATTGTTGGTTGTTCGTCGGGACAAGTGTTCCATTCCCGCTTCATTATCTATCACCACAAAGTCGTACGCCGAACTTAGCTTGTCAAGAAACTGTCGCAATAGGTTATTTATAGCACAATAACAGGCCGGCCCTTCCGGCTGACCCATAGTAAGCAAATCAAAGTCAGCACCTTCGCTAATTGCCTGCTGAATGCTGTACTCAAATGACCGAACTCGGTCCATACCTGCATCACTCGGCTGCTTCTGGCGGGCTTGTTCCCGAAGTTGGGCGACAGTGACTTCCGGTTCAATTCCGCAGGTCCTGCCCAAACACGAATTAGGGTCGGCGTCTACGGCAAGAATCCCTCTGTTGGACTGTTCAATAAGAGCCCTGATAATCATAGCAGATAGGGTCGTTTTCCCTGAACCGCCTTTTCCGCTTATAGCTATGGTTATTGCCATATCTCGTCTTTCGATTCACACGCCACTTTTGATACGTTCTGCCGATGGGAATAGTAATAAATCTGTATGTGGGAGAAAATTTGCCTGAATAAATTCATCCATATACTTTGGATGACTCATTAAATCAAAATATGTCATACTTTCAGCGATTTTTTCAGCCGTTTTGAGAGCTTCCCGGCTCAAAAGCACTGTTTTCGCACCGGCAATGGATGTATTTCCCACAAATTGAATTTTCTCCAGCGGTACATCAGGCAGCATTCCAATAGCAACGGCCTGTTTGGTATTAAGAAAGTTCCCGAAGCCTCCGGCAAGATAAACCGCATCAAGGTCTTCCGCTTTTGTTTTAGTCGTTTCCATTAGCACTTGAATAGCCGCAAATACACCCGCTTTGGAACGAATCAGATTGTTAATGTCCGCCTGGGTGATTACTATCTCCTGGAAGTCGTCTTTACCAGGAACTAACTGAAACTGCCAACCTTCCTCTCCTTCTGTTAATCTCGAGTCATCACTGCTTTTGAAGCGTCCTGTTCGGTCAATAATTCCACTCACAAAAAGCTCTGCAAGCGTGTCCAGAAGACCTGACCCGCAAATGCCCGCCGGTCGCACCTCCCCGATTGTCTTAAATTCGATGGAACCATCGCTACGAATACGAAGTTTTTCAATAGCTCCGGCTCCAGCCCTCATCCCGTTTCTGACTCCGCTTCCCTCAAAAGCAGGACCTGCCGAACTGGAGGCGCAAACCAGCCACTCTCGATTCCCAAGCACCACCTCACCATTTGTTCCGATATCAATAAAAAGTGAGACGCCCTTTTTGGTATAAATTCGTGTAGTTAACACACCCGCCACTATGTCGCTGCCAACGTAAGCAGCCACACTGGGAAGACAGTATAACAAACCTCGCTTGTTAATCTGGATTCCTGCTTCTGCCGCTCGAATCGGCGGTACAAAACCTGCCGAAGCAACGTATGGTTCTTTGCGAATGCGGGTTGGGTCCAGATTAAGAAGAAAATGCACCATAGCGGTGTTGCCAGCAAATACTATTGCCGTTATATCCTGCAAATCGACTTTTCGCCTGGCTGCCAGTGTTACAATCAGGTCATTTACATCATGCACAATTGCGTTTTGCATCTCGTCAAATCCATTATTTTCTTCTGCGTAGATGATTCGACGAATATAATCTTCGCCGAATTTTATCTGGCTGTTGTAAGTAGCTTCTGTGTCTATGGTAGCGGCTTTTGTCAAATCAATCAGATGCGCAACAACAGTGGTCGTACCCAGGTCCACCGCCACAGCATAATTTGTCTCACACCGTCCGCCCGGCTCAACTTCTATAACCTCAGTAGTCCCACCTCGCCGTCCTATCGTCACAGAAACCTTATAATCTGCACTCACAAGCAACTTCGAGAGCATCTGCAGAATACGAAAGCCGGTCTGCATTATAGGAGCATCAATCTGTTCGCGTATGGCAACATAAAGTCGCTCATGGTCTGCCGTGTGGTCATGGACCGTCGGCGATGACATCTCAAGGCAAAGTTTTTGAACTAAGGGGTCAAACTTAAACACGCTCGTCCGTATCTCACCGGCAAGCTCACTGAATCTGTGCGCGTCGCTCTCCATAAGTATTTGGCCGACGTCAAGAGCATGGGACTTTGGAACCGTTACCGTCATATCGGAAAGGATTGCGGTTTGGCAGGCTAAAACAACATTTCCCCGCTGTTCCTCCGGTGTAAGTAAAGTCGTTGGTCTGCTTTGAAATTGTCCTTCGTCAACGATTATCTTACACTTGCCGCAATAGCCGTCTCCGCCACAGATACTGCTAAGATAAATACCGACCTTATGAGCCGCTTCCAAAAGCACCATACCGGCCGGCACCTCTGTTTTAAGGCCGCTTGGCTCAAAACGAATTGTGAATTTTTTCTTTTTGTCTTTTTCCATTATTGTATAACGTGCCGGGTGCAACTTACTCTGTAAGCCCAACAACAGGTCATGAGCAACGAATTATTCCCAGACCTCCTGCAGATATTTCGGCAACATCGAACATTCTCGCGGACCAACCATAACTTCCCAGTTCGTTGCCTCTTCCAGTTTACCGCTCATTACAGCAACATAGCCGGGTATTATAAGTTTGCGGTGTTTGACCAGCTTTTCAACATTTGCTGCAGTCATAGCATTAGCTACCGTTTTTTCATTCAGCTTATCACCGGAATACGCTGTCAGAACACTGGTACCTTCCGTATCAACCACGAGGATATAACTCGGCACTCTGCTGGCTTCGACGTCCGATTCCACCGTGTAATAAGTCAGAGAAAAGTTTGTCGTAAACATCAGCGGTGAATTCTCATTAGGTTCACCGATAGTATATAGTTTAGGCTCCACCTGGACAGGCTTCTGAGGGTCGGTGAATATATTCATCACCGTGGTGAGCATAGGTAAAAATGCATACGGTTCGATGGTATCCACCACTACGACACCGGAATACTTGCAGATAAGGCTCGCAGCAGTGGCAGCCTGTGTATCTGAGTCACCATCTGAAACAAACGAAAGGGTTGGATAACCCAAAGGCCGGAAGGCCTTTTTCAAAGCCAGGGCTCTCATTTGAGAAAGGCTGTGCAGTTGGTCCTTTAGACTCAAACCTTCGAGGCTCAATACAATGTCCTCAACTCCCTGGGCCTTAATTTTCTCGGTTAGCTCAGCAAGTGCTTCGACTGAGTCGGCTTTTGCAACGACAGGGCATTTGTTTTCTTTAGCTATCTTGGCAACTGCCTCGGCCGTGTCCGGCTTTGCAGATGCAATCAAAGGTACAGCTTCCGAGGTTTTTGCAACTGCCGCAGCGAGTGCCTCAGGTATTTCAGAACAAAGAATCAAAGCCAGTTGGCTCGATTCTTTTACCGTTGCAGCTGCTGCTGCGAAAGTTTCTGCTGAACCGCTGTCGTTAACAACAGCTATAGCACTGACTCCGATTTGGGCTCCTACCCGCTCAAACTGCAGGCCGTTTATACTCTCAATGCGCTTTTTCAAGTCCTCGCCGGTAAGTTTGTCCGAGACACTCACGCCCAGAATTGTCGGACTATAAAACTTCTCTTCATGTCGAAACATTACCGTTTCCTGGCCGAACTGAACCTGATTATCTCCGATACCGAAAACAATTTTCCTCATCGGTGGAGCCGCCGCCGCTGCAAGCTTTTGCTTGGCCTCTTCTGAAACATCGGGACAGTCTTCCAGCTTGGCACGTTTCTGAGCAAGCTGCATAGCAAAGGCCAGACAAGTAGGCATACCGCACTTTT
>CAZTKW010000350.1:0-4509 GCA_964614315.1 uncultured Pirellulales bacterium | reverse complement strand
TATAAGACAGGTCTTAGCACCGATTTTTGCTGCGGCATAAGCAGCCTCGACGCCGGCATGACCTGCACCTATAATAATGCAATCAAATTCATTTGTCTTCATCTGATTGTGCCAGCGCCACTGCTGATGCAATTGCGAAATTCGCTGTATGGGTAATGCTTACGCTTATATGTTTGATTCTGAGTTTATCGGCGAGTTTTTCAACCTCACCCCTAAGAGTAATCTCGGGCTGACCCTTGGGGTTGTTTATCACCTCAATATCGGTCCAGGCTATTTTACCTCGCCAGCCCGTACCAATCAGTTTAAGAATCGCCTCTTTTGCCGCGAAGCGGCCGGCCAGTTTCTCTATACTGTTCTTATTTTTCTCGGCGTAAGCTTGTTCGTTAGCTGTGAAAACCCGATTGACAAAACGCTCACCGTGTCGTTTTACCATCTCTTCTATCCGGGGACAATCTACAAGGTCTATTCCATGTGCAACTATTTCCATCTATCAATCCCGTTTTCTTATATCACTCTGTTTTTTAATCACTGCCAGGAGCATAACAGCGAACTCATCTGTTCTATGAGTACTTCTACCAGTTACTATATTTCACTCGTTACTCATCTGGTAGATTTTCCTCAGGCAGAAATTTACAAAATCATCTTTATTACCAATAGAGGCCTGTTGAACAAGTTTGGCCACAATATCCTCACGGCTTCGCATTTCACGCTCATAGATAATTTCCTCTTCTATTTGTTTTTGAACCTTCTCAAACGGCTCAACGTTTGTTGCTTGTTTCTCCTCCAGCTTCATTATGAATATATGTCCTGCTGTTTCAATCGGGCCTGCAATTTGTCCGACCTTTATCTTCCAAGCTTCCGCCGCCAGAATATCATAGGGCTCAGCTAAAGAGTCCGGATCCAGCTGCGGCCACAATCCACCCCACATAGCCCTGTGTCCATGCGAATATTCTTTAGCCAGTTCGCCAAAATCTTCACCTTCGTTTATTCGCCTGAGCAATTCATTTGCCAGCTCTTTTGCCATCTCTATCTTGTTTTGGTTTGCTCCTGTAGCTTCTATCTTCGCCGGTTGAATATCTACCAGCCGAAACCTCAACACGGCCTTTGTGGCAAACCGTTCATCTTTTACTTTATTATAATAGGTTATCAGTTCATTATAAGTGACGGGTGTGGGGGTCGGAAGTTGTTTTGCTATATAACTTTGGCTAAGAATCATCTTTTTCTGCCATTCTCTGAAGCTCTCCCAATTCATCTCCGCCTGGCTCAATGCCTCCTCAGCTTTGGCATAATCATTATCATAACGGACAATGAATTTTCTCACTTCTGCTTCTATCATTTTTTCCAGGGGGCCCTCAATCTGTTCCCCTGCATCTTTTATAGCTTCCTGATAAAGAAGAATATTCGAGATGTTGCGCACAAGCATATTTTCAAATTCAGCCCTGGCTGTCATTTCGAATTGTTCAAAACTGGTCCTTTGTGCAATTGGTCTGAAATAGTCTATAAGCGGCAATATCACCCCGTTGCGCTCTATCGGCATTTTAATCCTCTCGTCAGTTGTTATAGTTTCACCGCTTACCGCCAGGACAAAGCCACCCGAAACTTCCGGCAGACCGTCTCTTTGAGCAAAAGGCGTATTGGCCAGCTCTTCTGCGGTATATTTCGGCTTTTCCCTTCCACAGCCGACCGTTAACAAAAGCGTCAACACCGTTAAAAACACACACTTATGCATAGACTATTCTCCAACGATTCTACAAAGGAAAATAAAATACAGACTTATTAAATTTGTTTACCTTCGAATCTGACTTTCCGCGTGTCCCTTTCCTGCCCTGTAGGAATAGCCAGCGGCCCATACAGTTTCGGCCTGCGCGACCTGAGCCATCTTACTCCCGTACAATTCTTTCGAACAGATGCATCAAGCTCCGCCACAACCATATCATCGCTCGCCTTCAACGTCTCAGCAATAATCATTGCGTTGCCAGTTCTAACTTCGTTATCATCGACACCGACGCCGTTGCTGAAGATTAAAAACAATCCGTTGTCATGTGCCCTTGCCGGCAGCCATACTGTCAGCCATCCCCGTCCTTTCGGCCCTTTAAACTCGGCCTCGATTGCCTCGGGCTCTTTTTCCCTGTTGTCCCACAGGGCCCTGTCAACCAGCCCCATACAATGTGGACTTGGGCTGTCACAGCCGCCTGTTTGGTGCGGAGCCAGCAGGACCTCCGTACCTTTCAGTGCCATCATACGCACATTCTCGCCTATATTGTTGTCATAACATATAAGCACCCCTGCACGGCAGCCCTGCGGCGTATCGAAAACTGTATATTCCGAGCCGCTGGCCATATACTCACTGATAAAACAGTGCATTTTTCTATGCCTGACGCTCTTACCATCGGGCATTGCCACCACGTAGGTATTATAAAGTGTCCCATCGTTGGCCAGTTCAACCAGACCGGCGCCTATCGTCATGTTATGTTCTTTTGCCAGCTCTAAGAGATATTGCGATGAAGCGCCCTCAAAAACCGGCTCAGCCAGTTTCACAAGCTCCTCGCGTGAGAGCTTGCGCAAGAACCAGTAGCCCGTAATACAACATTCCGGGAATACTATCATCTCTGCGCCATCTTTGGCTGCCTGCTCCGTGAAACTCTTAATCTTGGCTATATTCGCTGCTTTGTCACCCGAGGTGTGTTCGAATTGGACGGACGCTGCACGAACATCTCTCACAATCTAATCTCCAAAAAATCAACCAGTAACCACTAATTTATATTTACCTGCACCGCCGATTAGAACGTCAGCACTTTCCAATCACTTTTAAGCATTTCCGAGAGCGGCCTGCCCATTCCTTTCACTTCGATACCAAGCTGGCGCAACTCATCGGCAACACCGTACATATTTGCACACGCCACACACGCCTTCACGACCACACCGTTGTCCATCATTTTTTTGATTTCCTTCTGAAGTTTTTCATCTCCCGCCAAAAGCCGCGACGAAGGACCCCACACAATCAGTTTGACCTCATCGAACCATTTCGAAGTCTTGGCCGCGTTTGTGTACATAAAGCAAACCTTATACGCCACATCGGCATCACCGCTTGTCCAAACCACCGCCAGTTTACTATTCGGGGCCTGGTATTCGGTATTTTGAGCATTTACAAATACCTGGCCGGCTAAAATGCTGGCTAATAATACCCCACCTGACAAAAGTAAATTCCACTTTCGCATCGTAATTCCTCCCAAAAAAGCATATATTTTAAACATACCTGAAACACTCGGATATCATTAAGAACCGAAAGACCCTTTCGGGAATCTCGAATCTTTAACGCCGTATTATATGATATTTTGTATGAGCGTGTTAACTTTTTTTTAACAAAACACTTATCGTTGTTCCCGGCTTAGGGGTTTTTTGTCATCTGCAATTATCTCAAATGGTACCCTGTGAATAAAACCGGAAATTTGGTTCTTACTCATGATATTGCTAAAGAAAAGCTGTAAAATCGGGCATTTTCGGAGATTTGACGTTTTAAGGTAAATTCCTTTACCAGACTTTTTTCTCTTTTTTACTTGATTTGCAAAGTTAAGCAGTTAAACTCTACGCTATAAATATTTTGAAATTGACAATTAAGAGAGCACTTGGTATTTGCTGCAAACAATGACAATGCACAAACAAAACAATTATGCCTTTATAGACAGCCAGAATCTCGAAATGCCTATAAGAGAACAAGGCTGGTGCCTGGATTACAAAGCCTTTAGAACGTATCTAAAGGACAAATATAATGTTACTAAAGCGTTTTATTTTATTGGATATATTGCAACCAATGCAGATTTATATGAGTCTTTACAGCAGTTTGGTTATATTCTTGTGTTTAAGCCGACATTGGAAGTCAGGGGCCGAATAAAGGGCAACGTCGATGCCGAGTTGGTTTTGCATGCCATGATAGAATATCATAATTACGACCAGGCTGTAATTGTATCGGGCGATGGCGACTTTTTTTGCTTGGTGAAATATCTGGCAAACACCCACAAACTTCATAAACTAATCGTTCCCAATGACAAAAAGTACTCTTCGTTATATAGAAAGCACACCTCTTACATAGCTGGTCTTAATAAGCTGAAGGGAAAATTGGGCGTTAAAAAAGAGGCATAGCCGCGGGACAAAACCCTTTGGATAGCCTCTTATCGTAATCTTCATTATGTCTACTTAAATTATACTACCTTGTTCGTCAAAGTCAAGCTGTATCTTGAAAAAACCAACATTTTTTAAACTCCGCCTTCTTGCCCTTGACAGCCTTTGACATCGAAATCCCGCACTGTTAAACTAATCGCCGATTTTGGCCCAAAAACGAGAGCAATATGTCTTTCTTAGGCCGTCGTTAGCTGCATGGCCTGTATAGCTGTTGCAGCCTCAATTTCAATTTAAAATCCCGGACTTTTTTCTCTTTTTCCCTTCTTCTTTATCACGTTAGATAATATGTAGGTCATCCATCAATCGGTTATAATTTGTGAAATCCAAAAA
>CAZTKW010000349.1:0-4530 GCA_964614315.1 uncultured Pirellulales bacterium | reverse complement strand
AATCCTTTATTTGGTTATGCACAGCTCGACATATCGATAAAGAGATTAGAACATTTAATCATTTTGCAGTCAATATATTTTTTTCAGTGAGTGTCCGTTTTTGAAGCTAAGCAGGCTAAAGCCCCACTTTCTAATGCTCTACTGCTCTGACCCCCTGTGCCGTGGGTATTGGCCGCTATTCTATTGCTGGTACTTCTTTAAGATTTTTTCATATTTCTTTCACACTTTTTATTTAGCCTACTGCCCGCGTCCCGTACGTTGTCCACGTTGCCATAAAACCAATCATTCTCGCCATCCTCTGATTTCTCGCCTTACCACTGGCCCAGCCAGTGGGCGTATTTAGCCCGCCCCTCCCCGGGGTGCTCTATATTTACATCGGTGTGAGCATAATATAGGACGGTCAACCTTATTTTTGGTTTCTCCGGGAGTGTTTATTATATTTTAATTAGTCTTAAGAAGCGCCCGGGAATCAGCTTTAACAAAAGTGCATGAAAGATTATAGGTACTCTTAAACAGACTTTTTAGCAATACCCTTATATCAAATCGTATCGGGTTGCTAATCAGCAAAAAGGAAGTTATTATGACAGCACAAAAAAGCTTATGTATAGGTGTTTTACTCATAACCTTGTTCCTTATCACGGCCATTCTCACCGGCATTAACTGGATTAATACCATTGAGCAAAATCCTGAGCAGGCCGCCTTGGACAAGCCTTATCTTCGACAGATTCACTCGCCATTCTTGCAAAAGGAACTTTGGCAAAACTATCCGTCCCTCCCTGCTTTTGCTCAGCTTATAAACATTCCTGTTTTGCTCTCGGCCGGTGTTCTGCTTTTGATGGTATGTATCTCGATGGGCTACAAAAGGCATTGCTCTTCTATTGGTATAGGGTTGGGATGCCTCGCCGTGGGCTTAATGCACTATCTGGTGGCAACCTGGGCACTCTCCGACGGAGGGTTTTTCGGATATACTCCTCGGATATGGGTTGATGTTGCCCTGCTGGGTTTGCTCTATTCTTCTGCCGCTTGTGCATTATTCGCAGCCATGGACATCTTAAGTATCGGCATAATCAAAACCCAAAAATGACCCCATCGCCCTCAAATGATTTAGCCCCCAGCCCACGTGCTGGGGGTCACTTAACGCCTCATATATTATTGCATCTCACCATAACACCGACAATCTTTCCCCTTTTGAATTTTAAATATTTATTTTCCCCTTGCCTTTTCTCTTCTTTCCTTGTATTATATTCCCCTAAAGGCAGAATACACCCGGGAGCGAAAAACTCCAACGAAAATAAAGATTTTTACTTAGCCACAGAGGTGCGACGAGTATTGGAGAAGTAACGGGAACTAAAAGGCTTTTTATATATTTTAAAGGATTTGATATGATACTAATGAATATATTTAAATCTATAACTAACTTCTTAAAGAACCATATATGGTGTCTTGTCGTTTTTTTTTCAACAATAACTCTGTTCGTTTGGGGTGCAGATGGTGACCTATCCAATCGTGCAGGTTTTGCCGCCTCCATAGTATCTATAGTTTTGGCTATCGTTGTTATTGTGTTCACCATACAAGAATCCGATCGAATGCAGAGAATTATAGAGCAATTCGGCCAAAAGGTCGAAAAAGGACAGGAGGATGTAAAGAACTTTTTTAGTTCGGGTTCAGGTGCTACATCCCAGCAATCTGCTAACCAAGTTACTATTTCCAATTCAGGTTCATCTGATATGAGCCAAACACCTGCTGATGACCAAGCTAAAATTGATATTCTAAAATATTATACTGCCAAAGATATGCGTTTTACCGATGTTACTGACAAAACAAATGCAACAATATATGGTTGGGGTTGGTCATTGGGTTTCAACCTTTTCAATGGAGCAAAAGGTTTCAAATTCCATGGATATTTTCCTAAGCAAGAACCAAAAAAAGTAATGTTTAATGTCAAACAACTTATGAAAAATATTGGTAATGCCAATGATAGAGTAGAAACTCTTAAAGACAATTCTGAAGCTTTTCAAGAAGCGAGAAAAATCTTAGAATCCATCTCTATCGATGTGTTAGTTGCGGAAGATGCATCTATAGATAAAATGAGCAAAAAAGTAAATGAGTTTCAACCAGCCAACCATAATGTTCCTGTTACCTTTCTACGTCTTAGCGATATTGAAGCCTATCTTAAAGAAGAATATGATAGTATAGGAGAATTATGAATAGAGTAAGTTGTGCCTCATTTTTGCACGCGGAATCATTTAATAAAAGAGATTGGACGAGTCCGCCATAGTTTACCCATTATGGGGCCGGATAAATATTGAAGAACCAACGGCTACTTCTTGAACAATAAAAGTAAGTTAGTCTTTCCTGTTTTATAGATACTGTATAATCATTGGTAGGCAGAGAAAGGAGCAGTCATTTGAGAGGTCCTATGCAAGCCGAGCTTGAGGTACGCTTATCCGATTCCCGCCTCGTCCATGATATTCTTAATCTCATGGGCCGGTGGCATCATGATGGAGACGCGAACAATCCCAAGAGTCTGAATAATGACCTCGTAGGTCATGTCGTTTCATCTCTTAATAGAAAATCATATTCCGAACTCTCCGAATGTCTCTTACGAGAGTTTGGGAAAAAGTGTTCTGCCTTTGGTAAGAAATATGCGACTCCCCTTGATCTTCGGGGTATAGAGATCCAACAAGTGGAGTTCATAGACGCATCCTCCGGAGACGCTCGCTTTGATGGCGCAAGAATGCATGATGTGGCGTGGAAAAACTGTAGATTCAGTTCGGGATCCTTCCGCCATGCAAATCTTCGCGCTGTCAAATTCGTCAACTGCACATTCTGGGAAACCTGTTTTGAGGGAGCCGACTTAGTTGTATGTTCCTTTGGCAATTGCACGTTCCACGGGTGCGATTTCCGCAAGTGTGATCTCACAAGATCGTCTTTTCCGCAGTCCACCCTCACCGACTGCATTTGGCGTTATCCAAGAGGCGTCAGGGGAACCAGCGTCGACCTTGCTGCCATGCCTGGCACGCGAGGTCTGGAACGATACATTCGTGACGAACAATGGATTGCCGAGCTTCAGCAAACGTCGGAATCAAGCAGAGTACTTCGTACAGCTTTGTTTTTCTGGCGAATCTCCTCCAATTACGGACGGAGCTTTGGTCTCTGGTTTATTTGGGCGGTAATAGTTGCCATCTTTTTCGGAGTGTTTTACCAGTTCGTGCCCATCGGGCCAGCACCTGGACAAACGAATGTTCCGCAAGGCTGGTTTACTCGTTTTTATTTCTCAGTGATCGCCTTCACCACGCTTGGTTTCGGGGATGTCTACCCTCAGAACACCGTTGCTCAAATTCTTGTTATGATCGAGGTTCTGCTTGGATACCTGATGCTAGGTGGACTCGTATCGATTCTCGCAAACAAGTTCGCCCGAAGGGCATAGGTCCGGCAGAAGAATAAAGGCATGATAAGTATGCGCGCACCGACCGAAAAATCGTACCGCTTTGGTCTGTAATTTGCGTCGGGTTGCTAGCGTTCCGGTAAATTCTGAGCAAGAAACCCTCGACGCGACGAACTGATAAACAAAAACCACCCCAGCACTTGACATCAAAAAACAATCTTAAATTAATTTTCCTCCACATAATCAATCATTAACAGCCATTTTGTCAACATAAAACGCCGGCTTTTTCTATCTGTCACCCAAACCGGTTATATAAGTCTCGATATATCTTTCTATTCCAGCAACTACCTCTTCTTTAAGTTCCGCCGGACTCTGGGCGACCCACACTGTAAAATTGTACAGACTTTGCGCATCTGCTCTCAGCCACTTGTTATTTTTATACAAAAGGACAAATAGTGTTGTTATTGCTATTCTTTTATTGCCGTTCTGAAAAGGATGGTTTTTTATCATCAGGTAAAACAGTATGCTCGCCCGACCTATAAGGCTCCTGTACAGCCACTTACCCTCGAATTTCATAAAAGGCATCGCTATACAGCTTTCAAGAATATTCGAAAATCGCGTCGAAAAATCAGGTATCGGCTCATCGAATGATAAGTGTTCTTTTGCAAGACGAAAGGCGATATATTCGACTTCTTTGAGCGTGATGCTTTTCATTATTCCTTACCTAAAAGTTTGAGCACTTCGCCATACTCTTTAACCGTTTTTTTCACAGCCTTGTCTATTCGCGCCTTGGCGCTCTCGCTAAGTTCTGCCCCCAATACCTTTGACATCTCTTCATTGGAAATAATATAAGTATGTCCGGCCTTCGTGGCGGCTATCTCGCCGGATTTAACTTTTCGGTAAACCGTCACCCGGCTCACCCCTAACATCTTGGCCAATTGAGGAATCGTTATATAAGTCATATAATGTTTCTCCTGAAAAACAATGAAACGTATGCTACATCATCTTAATATTGTAACCTATGTTTCGATAAATTCAAAATGAAACTTTAAAATTTTTTAATCTCCTTTTCCTCCTGCCACAATATGCCTGCCTCCTGCAGGGGCTATAGACAAAGCTTACCTATTTTAACACCGATGTCA
>CAZTKW010000348.1:2377-4531 GCA_964614315.1 uncultured Pirellulales bacterium | reverse complement strand
CGTAACTAAACCAAAATCTGCCGAAGAACTTAAAAATCTAACTTATTCCAGTAAAGGTTGATATTATGATAGAAGCAATTAATAATCTCAGAAATGCACTTATTTCTCTGCTCAAACCCTTTGCTCAGTTCTGTTTCAACCTCGTCAAGCCAGTATCTTCCGACCAGGCCATACTCATTTATATACTTGTCCTGGCCGCAATTGCGCTATGGGTTATGACGCTAAGGCAGGAAAAACCAAAAAAAGAAGATTGGCCCGGAAAAATACTCATCTTCCACGACCTCAGATTATGGGCTGTACTTATACTGGTTCTCCAGATTGGTTTTTACGTAATCTTCAGATAACTCGATAATTTTCCGTTCAGCAGGTCTATAGACTTTGAAAGGAAACTCCTATGGCTCGAAAACTCAGTATCGTTATCGTTGGCGCCCATCCCGATGATTGTGAATGGGCCGCAGGCGGAATCACCGTCCTCTATCGCCGGTTAGGCCATCGGGTAACATATATCCACATGACAAACGGCGACGCCGGTCATCACGCTATGACAAGAGAGCAGCTAAAAGCACGCCGTCACGAAGAAACTCGAAAAGTCGCCGAATACCTCGACGTCGATTTTGAAATTATGGATAACCACGACGGCGGCCTCGAACCGACCCTGCAAAACCGCGAAGCCCTCATCCGCCTGCTGAGAAAATACGAGCCAGACGTCATTATCTCACACCCCCTCGACGATTATCACCCCGACCACCGCTATACAGGTCAACTCGTACTCGATACCGGCTATATGCTCGGCGTACCCTTATGCGTCCCAGATGCACCACCTGTTAAAAAAGACATCGTCTATTGCCACGTCAGTTTCAAGCCCGAACAGAACATCCCGGTTACCATTATTGTTCCCGTTGACGAGCAGTTGGACAAAAAAATCAATGCTTTCCACCTCAATACCTCGCAGGTTTACGAATGGCTCCCCTGGACCGAGAACATCCCCCCGGAAAAAGTACCGGCCGACAAACAGGGACGCCTCGAATTCCTGAAAAAATGGGCTCTGCCGATATGGGGAAAAATTACCGAAAACTATCGAAACCAGCTCAATTCTCATTTAGGACAGGAGAAAGCCTCAAAAATCAAACAGGCAGAGGTCTTCGCAGCCTCATTTTGCGGCTCGCCCCTCACCACCGAAAACGCCCGGGAATATTTCCCCTTCCCGCAGGCAATTATCTGCTGAGATTCTCTGGCAAAATACCCTTTTTTTACATAATAAAACGGCTAATCTAACCCTTTAAGCCATCCTTGCCACCAAAACAACAAAAAACCTTCAAATAGCTTGAATTTTTATCTCAAAATTGATATTATATTGGAAATAAGCCTCCGTCACTTGGCGGTGCGGCTATAAATACCAAATCCCGGTCCTGTTTAGGAGGAGTTAAAGGTGTTCAACAACAAATCTACGCTCAAATTTACTGTTGCCGTATTAGCCGTATTTTCAATACTTGCCTCGTCTTTTACCGCTCATGCCGGCTTGGCGAACAAATACCCGGGCGATATAGGCATTGAAACCGACCCGAACGTGGTCTTTGTGGAAAACTTCGAGGAAGGCTCTGTCGGTGCTGTAATAGCGCGTTGGGACGATTACAAAAGGTCCGACATTATGTCCCTTGTCTCGGACGTCTCGCCGCCAAGTTCAGGTTCTGCTTCGCTTTTAATGACACATACCGGCGGAGACGGAACCGGTGCGGATTTATATACACGCCTTTTGCCCGGCTACGATGAACTTTATTTTCGTTTTTATGTCAAGATTGACACTGCCTGCAATCCAATCCACCATTTTGTCGGAATGGGAGGCTACAATCCACCAACTTCCTGGGCTCAGGGCAATGCTGGAATAAAACCGGATGGCGACGACCGATTCACCACCGCAATCGAACCGCACGGTACATCCTGGCGATGGGACTACTACACATACTGGATGGAAATGCACGGGTTCTCCGGCTCACCCCCGTACTACGGAAACGATTTCATTAATGACAGCAATTTCAGTGTGAACAGAGGACAGTGGCTCTGCGTGGAAGTAATGGTCAAGATGAACTATCCAACCACCGAACGCAATGGTGAGCAGGCGGTATGGGTCAACGGCCTGCCCTGGTATATGGGTGG
>CAZTKW010000348.1:0-2367 GCA_964614315.1 uncultured Pirellulales bacterium | reverse complement strand
AATTGGTCAGCTACCTCGGAGAAGGCTTCCCTAACGGAGCCTGGGTTTGGGATAGCTGGATTCCAGACCTCCTCGGCAGCCCCTTTGAAGGTTTTCGATGGAGAAGTGTCGAAGACCTCAAAATAAATTTTTTCTGGCTCTCTTTATATATATCAACAGCCCCAACCGGATATGTCAGCAAGGTCTGGTTTGACGATATTGTCATAGCAAAAGAATATATCGGCCCCATCAGTACTACTCCTGTCTATTCACTGACGGTAAACAGCGGTACAGGCGACGGCTACTATGAAGAAGAAGAAGTGGTTCCCATCAGCGCCGACGTTATCAGCGGCCTGACGTTCGCCGAATGGACAGGTGAAACAGCAGGCATTGCCAATATATATTCGGCCAATACCAACATAACGATGCCTGCAGAGGATGTTACAATCACCGCAACCTATACAGGCATACAAACCTACCTCTTGACGGTAATTAACGGAACCGGCGACGGTTTATACGAAGAAAACCAAATCGTCCCCATCGCTGCCGACCCGCCGCCGCCGGATGAGGAATTCTCCCACTGGGCAGGCGACACAGCAGGCATCGGCGATGTCAACAGCACTTCAACAACTATTACAATGCCGCCCCAGCCGGTGACAATCACTGCAATGTACAAACCGCAGGGTGCTGCTTTCTTGACAAAAGAATTTGGCGATGCAACAAACACCGACCATCCCGGCACCATAGAAGACACATACACAAATGTAGGACAGGATGGAGACGATAACTGGTCAACAGACCTCACTTTGAACACTTACACCTGGCCGGACGACAGCATCGCCAACACCACACTCATCAAATGGGACCTCTCCACAATTCCGCCTTATGCGACGATTACCGAAGCCACATTGTATCTGTACCAGGTTTTTTCAGATGAAGACGCCGCTTATGAAAACGGTGTCCATAAAATTATTAACGTCAATCCCGTCATTAGCGCCTGCACCTGGAACACCTATGACGGCGTCACCGCCTGGACTGGAGGCGCTGATGGCGGCCAGTCTGACATCGCACCCGCTGAAGATACCCCCGTCATTGACAGAACAGACAATGAGTACAAAACCTGGAGCGTAACAAATATGGTCCAGGACTGGGTTTCTGCGCCTTCAGCCAACTATGGCATGCTCATAAACTCTGATGGTGTTGCTACTCGCGATAGCTGCCGATTTTTTGCGTCAACTGAAGTTGCCGATGCATCTACCCGTCCTAAGCTGATTGTCACCTACACTGTCGGCCTTACAGGTGACTTCGAGCCTGACGGCGACGTCGATTTTGAAGATTATGCCGCCTTTGCCCTGCACTTCCGCCGGACCGACTGCGAAGAGCTAAACGACTGGTGCGACGGCGCTGACTTCAACCATCTCGATGGAGTAAACCTCAATGACTTGAAGGCCCTCACCGACAACTGGCTGGTAGGCGCCGAAGAATAACAGATAAGAGCATCTTTTGCTATTTCTCAACTCGCTTTATATAGACGGCCAGTTCATTACTGATGCCGGCCGGCTTATACCACATCCGGTCCCCAGCCGCTACGGTTACACCGCTTTGTAAAACCTCTTTGCCCGTTGCACAATCAAACCATCTGAAGTCATACCTGCCCCTGCTCATATCTTTCAGCCCGATTTTACCGTTAAGCTCGGACGCATAAGCAATATAACTTCTTCCCGGCTGCGCCAATACATACTCCGTACCGCCGTTTCGCAATTCGTCATGCGGCGACATCTCGTAAAAATTCGTTGACTCGAAAAACCGCACCAGCCTCCCGCAGTCTTCAAGCTCGCCTATCGTCGTACTCGCGATATCCATTTCTATAATCATCACATATGCACCACCCATTGCGCAGGCCCAGCTCTTTTTCCGCGTCGGTGCCCTCCCTCCGACTGTATGACTTTTTACCTCCGACATATTCAGGCTGTACCTCCCAGACGCTTCTTTCCACGCTTGAACTGTCCCCTCATGCATCTCCCTGGCGGTTTCGACGTTGTACTGAATGGCAAACTGGTCAACGTTCAGCTCATCCTGAAAATGAAACGACAACCCATTTAACTGGTGCACCGCTATTGCATGTTTATTATCATCCGCCTCTCGAATGGCCGCTGTGATTTTCCTCGTATGCTCCTTATAGTCGTCCCCCATCTCCTCCACCTCTTCCATCACGCACCATATCAAATTCTTGTGATGCTCGAAACGGTTGACAAGCGTTTCAAGAAAATCCCTTTCTCCGCTGTGCAGCTGCCCCGATTCACTGAGCGGCCACCCTAAATTCTTACTCACGTTTATCGCATCGTCATAGATAAACAGATAAATAACAATCCCATACTCATCCATCGT
>CAZTKW010000347.1:0-4543 GCA_964614315.1 uncultured Pirellulales bacterium | reverse complement strand
ATTAATGGGGAGTTTTAAAAAAGAGGCCTCCCTATAATTAGAGGAACTTGCGCATTTGATACGAAAATTTGTTGGATTTGAATGAGGTAAAATTTGTAAGTGCTTGTTAGGAAAGGAATAAAAAAAATTAAGAAAAAACAAATACTCCTTTTGATTACATGCGCATTTTGTACGATATTTTAACACTCGTAGCTGTTGTTGCCGGAGGCCGCAATTCGAAGCATACAGTATTTCGCAGGTGCGCAGCACGGGAGAAAATAAGAATAATCCGAACTGGAGGCAGCAACAGCGGTGAATCGAAAGCGGGGAAAAAGGGGGAAAAACGTAAAAAAAGAACGGGTTTTGAGAAAAAAAGTTGAAAAAAGCGGAAAAATTGTAAAAAAAGTTAAAAAATGACTGCTTTTCGTGTAAAAAAAAGCATGGGTTTTTAAATTCGGGCATGGGTGTTAAAATAGGCAAGTTTTTTGTGGGGCAAAATTCGTCTGTCAAAATGAGTCTGAATAAAATGTTAAAATAGGTAATATGGGAAAATTGGGAAAGAAGGAAAATGCGCTGTTAAAGAAGTAGATATATTGGATATAAGGAGTCGTTGACGGAGGAAGGAGTTGGATTGTTCTTCTTATAGAAGTAATGAGGAGTAAATTTGGAATATTGGTCAACGTTTCCTGCTAAGCATCACCGCACAGAGGACAAATAGTATGACCCTGGATGGTATGCAAATGCAGCTTGAGTCAACAGCCTAATTTGCACCCTTATTTCAAAGGCCAGTCATAGGGACAATAATAGAGCCATTCATTGACAAATGTGTCCAAATCAAAGTAGTCGACAATATTGTACTGATCCTCGTAGATGTCGGCCGGCAAGTCGGAGCCTGTAACAAGCCAGTATTCGGCGAATCTTGCAAAGTCTTCGAACTCGACAAAGCATAGTGGCCCACCGGGCCAGAAGCCACCCAATAGTTCATATCTCTGGCTTTCAGAATATGCCGCATCGTGCTGACCAATGGTGCCGGTAACAATGTATTGTCCGCCACTGCTTACACCACCACCGCCGTCAATCGTATGCCAGGTAATTTCGTAGTTCCCAAGAGCCTGCGCTGAGGAAATTGCGATGATGACGAAAGGCAACAGCATCCACTTTTTTATTCGAGTATTCATTGCTGAACTCCTTTCTGCAGGCCAAAGCCCTTAGCCGGCATCATCTTTTCCAGAGCTTCCAGGCGATTACGCAGGTCGCTGTTCTCTTTCTGGAGTTGGTCAACCTCTGTCTTGAGCGCCTTGACAGCTTCAACCAGAAGCGGGGTTAGCTTGCTGTAGTCCATACCGAGAGCATCTACGCCATTTTTTTCGTAATCGACAATCTCTGGCAGCACCTGTCCGACCTCTTCAGCAATCATACCAACATCGTGATGACCACCATGTTCATTATCCCAGTTAAAATAGACTCCCCGCAGAGAAACAAGCTTCTCCAGCGGTTTATCGATGTTCTGAATGTTACTCTTCCAGCGAATAGAAGAGGAGGAACCATAATCAGTTCCAGGCCCTCCCGCGTAGAAGTCATAGTCTCCAATTCCACCATAGCCATACACACCGTAGTCACTGTTGCCGAGAACGCCGTGGTTGCCGCTGCTGTTGTGTTTGCCCCACACCCCATTATGGAAGGAGGCGAGACCGGCGTAGTTTCCACTGTCACTATTGTAGCCATATACAGCCCAGTCGTAGCGGCCGAGTTCGCCATAGTTGCCGGTGCTATCATGTTCACCCCGTACACCGTAGGTGCTGCTGCCGAGTTTGCCATAGTTATTGCTGTTGTCGTGTCTGCCATACACGGCGCAGTTGCCGCTGGTGGTTTGGCCGTACAAACCATAGCCTGTGTTGCTGGTGCCAAACATGCCAGAGCCGCTGCTGCTTTGGCCACGTACGGCAGAGCCGCCGGTGCTGGAACCACTCACACCAAAGTCGCTGCCGCTGCCATACACACCGTAGTTGCTGCCGCCGAGGCGGCCGTAGCTTCCGCTGCTGTGTTCGCCATGCACGCCGCTGTCAAAGCGGCCGAGAATACCGTAGTTGCCGCTGTTGTTGCCATACACACCGTAGCTGCTGGAGCCGATATAGCCGTAGTTGCTGCTGCTCAAGTGTTCGCCATACACACCATTACCGCTTGTGCTACGGCCACACACACCAATGTCGGTGCTGCTCTGGCCATACACACCCTCACCGCTTTGGCTGTAGCCATACGCACCGTAGGCGCTGCTGGCGAGGAAACCGAAGTTGCCGGTGCTGCCGTGTCCGGCATACGCACCGCAGTCGCTGCGGCCGAGTTGGCCGTAGTTGCCACTCGTTGGTTCATAAACATGCAGCTTCTCTGCCGGAGAAGTTGTTCCGATACCGACATTGCCTTCGTTATCCACGTACACTGCATCAGTTGGGGAACCATCTGATGCATCAAGCGAATTGCCGGCGCTTGCTGTCTTGGCATAAAGCGCATAAGGCGTTGGCGTTACCTCCTGCCGTGGAACTAAGGGTGTATATGCACACGGATCGTTCTCCACACCCGGCCGAACGCCAATTTGAAGCCAACGAACATCACCATCGAACGCACTGCTGCCAAAATCAAGTTCCGCTGTAAAATAGCCGTCAATAACATCCACATCAGAAACATGTACGTCGCTGCCTATCTTGCCGCCACCGGTATTGGCATCGTACAGCTTGAACTGGAAATCATACTCTCCATTTGCCACATCGTTAGTGTCATAGAGATGACCTTGGTAGGTAAAGGCAGTGCCGACCGCAGCCGCCAGGCCGATTTGCGCCGAACACAGTATCAGGCACATAGTCAATGACAAAATCGTTAAAATCTTCGTTGTTTTCATTTTTTTTTCCTTTCAAAAAGGTTCCCATTTCCCAAACGCACCTATGGCGTAGTTTTTTTCTGCTGATTCCCCCATCGACAGACTTTTATCATAGAAATGCATCTTCTCACTCCTCCTTCCAAAACACCGCTATTTTGCAGAGTATTCAACCGTTTTGACTTTATAGGAAAAGTCGGGAGAGGAATAGCGAAAAGGAACACAATTCAGCTATCCCCCGCCTGAATAGCCTAAAACACTCCGGCGGCTGTATGTTATAGCCTGCTGATCAATATGTCAAGGGAAAAATACCCAAACTTAGGGCTTTTTTCTGTTCTTTTAGTCTCGACAAAGCATTTTTGTCACAACTTATTTTTATACAAGCACTTACAACTGCCGCCGTCTTTTTTGCAATGCTTGGAATTGGGATAAATGAAAGATTGGTGGCGTATTTCACGAGGTCATCCTTGATAATAAATCCTCCACAGTATTACCAAAACGCCGTCTCTGGCCAAGCGTTCAGCTTGTCAGCAATGTCGATGTACATGTTTGCTTTGGTTTGTCGCAGACAATACTACCACAACTAACTGATTGGAGGAAGTATGTCTTGATTATCTACAATATGTCACGCCAAATGGGTTAATCAATAGGATAAATCCTTGAAAAACCCCTAAGTTTGACAAAACTTCAGAATTTTCTACCCTTAAAAAGCTGATTTATTTTTGTGCAAAAAATGCGATTATTGAGCAGATACGGCCTTTTCTCAGTGTATTTCATCAGCTAATGTGAACAAGAGCCAAGCTGACAAAGATGCATCCTGCTATTTTCAATGACTCCGGCCAGGGGATGGGGCAGTTGAAGAGAGCCGTAGAGAGTTGAGCAGTAGAACAATAGATGCAAAAAGTGCTGGGAGTGGTTAAGCTATGAGCCTTTTGGTTTTAATTTAGCTGGTTAAGGTCTTACTTATTTTTCGGCAATCGCCATTGGCGGGGCGAACGCGGACCTATTATTCTGACAGTATCAGAGCCGTAAAAATACCGGCCGGTGTTTAACCTGCCAATAACCTGTAAGTCAACTGTGCCGTTGCCGGGGAGAGCGGTCATTAGGTCGGCCCTGTCGTAAAAAGCAATAACATAGGCGCGTTTATGATTTCCCCGGCCGTGCTGTAAAACGTATTGACGGATGGGTTCGATAGGGCCGGGATATAGCAGGAGAGGCAGGTCTTTGTCGATTTGGTCCCTGGTGAAGCCTTCGGGAAACTGCATCCAGGCCAAAATTCTTTCCACTTTGCTGTTACGGTTTATTGTTGCGGGGATGAAGCTTAGACGAGATTCGAGACCGCTAAATTCATAGGCCCCCATATCTATTCTGGCAGCGATTACACGCGGGCTGCCGTCGAGGTCAGTTTCGTTATCTCCGGGTACATAGGCTGGGTCTCCGGCGTGGATGCAAAGTGAACCGGGCAGCAAATGATAATCATTACTACAGGGGTCGGCAAAAAACGGAGGGAAGTCAATGTTGCCCTGCCCCCAATTTACCATACACTGGTTTTCTGTATAAACGTCATCTTTGCCGCCCTGTATATCGGAAAAAGATGTTGTAACGGCAGCAACATCGAGCATCGCGATTTGTGAGCCGCCGAGTATTGCCTGGTTGCCCCAGATGATAGAATTAGTAACTGTCGCACTTGCATAG
>CAZTKW010000346.1:0-4550 GCA_964614315.1 uncultured Pirellulales bacterium | reverse complement strand
CCCTCCTGTCGAACCGAAAGCTCCCCGTCTATCCATAATTCTTCCAGACCGTCGGCCTTCAGTGGATTAACCGAGTTCAGCTTCATATGCCGCTCAACACAATACCAGCGTCCCGGCTCGATGGGTATCTTCCTGATGAAGTCATACCCATCTCCCCACGGTCCTTTCTTGTCCATATGATAGCTGTAAAAACCCAGATGAATATCCCGGCTGCCCCGAGGCCCTCTCGGCTGGACACCTGAGAAGAAATATCCGTGCGCTGCTACGTCGGGCGTGTTGGCCTGTCCTACCCAGCGTGCTCCCTCTTGAGTAACGTCGCGCCCGCCAATATTTGCGCCGTGGTTGCGCACCACCTTATAATCTTCATAAAACTTCAGGTAGTACCTAATATAAATATCCTCATAACCGTCGCCGAGCCCTTCGTTGCTTCCGGCGTAGTTGCCAAGGTGGATGGATATCCCTCCCGACCCGCCGCCGGCGTTACCGGTATGCCAGTTTGCTATCTCAAGGATGCGCTCCCCCCTGCATTTTTTGCTCTCGATTGCTACCGCGCCGCCTACAGCCCTTGTCCGGCCGCTGTCGTTAACACGAAGGCTCGTCCATTTGTCATCAGGTTTTTTTGTGCCGTCGCCCTTCCATGACTCGAAATCATCGGCAAATATCACCGCCGCATCACCCGCTATGCCCGCATCCTGGGCGTAATTTGCAGCAATACATGAACTTAAGTTGGGCTTTTGCTTCTTCGCCTCCGATTGTTTGGTTCCTGAACCCCCGAAGCTGGTTGATATCAGGATAATGCCTGACACACCTGCGACAATAAGCATACCGGCTGCAGAAACCTTCTTTTCATCTTTCATTTTACCTGCCTCCAAATAAACCAATATTCCTTCAAATAACCTTTTAGCCTAACCGGACGAATCGTCATATTAACCGAATTACCCCCTTAATTCCAACTCATTTTACAAATGCGCCCTGTGGACTTTTAGTTGCTGTTTGATGATGTTGTAGGCCGATTGCTGTCGAAAATGAAGTTAAAATGCAAAAAATAAAAAGTTGTGGTCGAAAACAAGCCTGTAAACGTGCCGGGCTCCTGGTTTACACGGTTACAGCTTCGAGTTTTTCCTGTACGGCGGTTTCACTGATACCCTGTTCGCCGGGTTTGAAAAACAGTGGTTTCGCAAACTGTATCGCCACTCGACGAAGCAGTTCACCTTCCTCCTCGACTCTGCACGTCCTGCCCTCTTGAGTGAAAACCACCTGGTTGATACGCCCGTCTGAACCGAAACGAGGCACACTGAAACGGGCTGTTATCTCATGACCGGGCCCGGGACAGTTTTTGTCCGCGTGACAGATAAATGCCATACCTTCACTCGAAACATCGACCGTTCGACCGGGAAAATGCATCCCCCTGAAGTCTTCGAAAAAACGAATGGGCCAGTCGTAACACATTCTCTGCTCTTTTCGCTGCTCTTTAGCTCGTCTCATTATTAGTACTCCCTGTTATTTCACTTAACCAACATATTATATAGTGTATCGACGAGGTTTAAGAAATTTCTTTAGATAGATTGCCGCGGCCCTAATTGATGGGATAGATTTTTATAGTATCAGACTTGAAAAATACACGTCCAGCCCGATCTTGACCTGTTGTGATTATATCGTGATAGCCTTGAGCTTTTGCTCTGCATCGGCTTCACTGTCAGCCTGTTCTCCGGGCTTGAAACTTAAAGGCTCGGCAAACTGTATCGCTACACGGCGTACGAAGCTGTTGACATTTTCGACCCGGCAGATATGTCCCACTCGCACGAAACTGGTCATATCGAATGAATCTTCCGAACCGAAACGAGGAACACTAAAACGGGCCGTTAGCTGTTGACCGGGAGAAGGACAGTTTTCATCCACATGGCAGGTAAATGCAGCCCCTCCGCTTGAAATATCTACCATTTGACCTTGCGTTAGAGTCTCCTTAAAATCCTCGGCGAACCAGACTGGCCAGTGATAACGAAGCCTTTGTTCTCTTCTGCGCTCGGCAAAATTCTCCATTCTTAGCACCTCATTTCTTAAAATTCCATTGTTTAACTGCTCACAAATCGACCAATTAAACACCCCGCTTTATGAACAACTGCCGAAAAAATCACCCCTGATAGATTTGAAAAGCCCGATAGGCGTTTTTTGGTTTGTAACCGGCAAAAACCAATCCGACCTTTTTTTACAGCTTTTTGGTTTTTGTCGGCGATGTTCCTATAACTATTAATCGCAGATTTGCTGTACAAGTTTGACAAACTCACGTCCGCGATGTTCGAAATTATCGAACATATCAAAACTGGCACAGCCAGGGCTTAGTAGAACCACATCACCGCTGATCGCTAACCCCCCGGCAAACTCCACAGCTTCAGCTAATGTTCCCGCAAACTTAATTTTTGCATCCCCCTGAGCATGTTTCCTGATTGCATCTGCGATTTTTTCCCGCGTCTGCCCTATCAAAATGACCGCCTTGGCCCTTTGAGCCATTTTCTCCCCCAGTTCCTCGAAACAAAGCCCCTTATCATATCCCCCCGCAATGATAATCTTGGGTTGCTCAAAAGCCTCCAGCGCAGCAATTGCACTTGCCGGCGTCGTGGCTATAGAATCGTTGTACCAGCAAACTCCGCCACTCTGTGCCACTAATTCAAGCCGGTGAGGCAGCGGCTTAAATCCCGGAAGACAATCCTTCATCACGGCTTCTTCAACGCCAAAATGCCTTGCGATAGTGATAGCAGCCGCAAGGTTGGAAAGATTGGCCCGGCCGGCAAGACCGAAACGCCCGCGAATCTCTTCGCTTACATCATCAGTGCAAAACTTCATACAAACCCTGCCAGCCTGCCCTTTGTATTTTTCAAACCACTCTGCCCCGATTTTGTCCTTGGCATTGAAGATGGATATTACCGCATCCCCTCCGTCCGCCCTCTGGAATTTGAAAATGTTTTCCTTGGCGGCGCAGTAATTGGCGAATGTCCCGTGGCGGTCCAGATGGTTCGGCGTAAGATTTGTCAAAAGAGCAACTTTCGGCGCCTTTCCCACCCACGCCGACTGTTCTAACTGAAAACTCGATAGCTCTAAAACAACCAGATCATCGGCCCCGATTCGCTCTAACTCCCCCAGTAACGGCTCGTTGCCGATATTACCGCTTAGCCAGACCTTCCCGTAATTTCTGTTTTCCTGCTCGCTGCCTGCCTTAAGCAGATGTGCCGTCAGCGCCGCCGTTGTGCTCTTGCCATTGGCACCTGTTATCCCGATTATCCTCGCAGGACAAAGCTCAAAGAATATGTTTATTTGCGACGTGAGCAGTTTGTTCCCCTGCCGGGCGATTTCAACAAATTCATTGTCCGCTGCAACAGCGGGATTGACTATGACTATGTCGGCCTCTTCAAAATCCGCCCGCCTGTGCCCGCCGAGATGGTATTTTATTTCTCCCAATTCCGCCAACTGCCCGACCGAATCGCTCAGATTCTCAGCCGAAGCCAAATCCGTTACGACTACCTTACCCCCTGCCTTCGCTGCAAACCTCGCAGAATCAACTCCGCCCCCGAACCGCCCCAATCCCATAACCACTATCTTTTTGCCGCTTAATAACTGCTTATTCCAGATTCGATATTCGGGCTTCGACATTCTAAATTCATTTTTATATCAGTGTCTGCATAGCGTTCGCCAACTCGACCTTCGCATCGATTACAGCCTGTTCGATACACTTCTTCCAGTCATCACCGTACTGCTCTTTGTATTTTGGCTTTTCGTAGGCGTAGATTATCGACCGCGATGCATTTATCAAGGCCCCCGTACCGTCCGGCTTACAGAAACGCACGCAGTCCGATGCGCTAGCCCCCTGAGCCCCGTAACCCGGCACAAGGAACCATATCTTGTCGTACTTTTGCCGCAGTGCCGTCGTAACTTTCGGTGCAGTCCCACCCACCACCATACCTATATTGCTGTAACCGCTTCCACCGACCCGCTCCCCCTGACAAGCAACCTCGTTGACGATTTCCGCAAGCTTTTCATACATCTTCTGCCCCTCCGAATCGGCAAAATCCTGTATCGCAGCCGCAGATGGATTGCTCCCGCGAACCCACACGAAAACCCCTTTACCCTGCTCATCCGCCATCTTCGCAAAAGGCTCGATGCCGTCCATCCCCGCAAACCCGTTTATGGTAACGGCATCAGGCGTAAGCGTGTCCTCCAGCCCGACAAGCTCCGAATTTTGAAGATGGGCAGCCGCATAAAGCTCCGCAGTATGACCTATATCACCGCGCTTTATGTCTCCGATTATCTCCAGCCCAAGTGCGTCCGCTTCAGAAATCAGCGAATAGTAATTTTCTATGCCCTCCCACAAATACTTCTCGAAAAACGCTATATTCAACTTCACCGCCGGCACCATCGGCGCTACGATTCGCATTGTTTGAGTGCAGAAATCCAGTATCGCATCGATGGCCGCAGCCGCATCGAATTCATCGTTCATGTCCCGATGGCTTTTTATCGCCTCCGGAAGCCTGCTGTAAACAGGATCTAAACCAACGACT
>CAZTKW010000345.1:0-4551 GCA_964614315.1 uncultured Pirellulales bacterium | reverse complement strand
AGAGCGGGTTTTGAAAAGAAAAGCGGAAAAAAGTTAAAAAAAGCGAAAAAGTGAAAAAAAAGTTTAAGAAAAAGCACAGGTTTTTTAAATGCCGGCCTTATCGTCGTGCGTCGCGCGTATCGCGTCTATCCAGGGCAATGAATGATTTTACTATTGGTGTTGGAGTATGATGATGATATACAGTGCGCGGAGGTTTTAGCTTAGTGGTAATTATTAAGTCCAATCTTCTCTATAGGGATGGGTTTGAAACCCAGCTTTAGCGCCACAGAATCATTCTTGAGGCGGAAATCTTCCTTCTCCGGTGCGACAAGGCCGGAATCGCCTTCTGTAAGGTTGTGTTCCATCTTAACCAGTTCCCGCACGAACTCCTGGCCACCAGCCAGGTAGAAAACGTCCCACGGTCCCCCGATGCAGATATTGCGCGCAATCACATTGCCCTTTGGTTTGCCCGGCTCGTCGTCAAGGATTTTTGCCAGCATTGGATATCGCTCGCTATAAGGGGGACGGTCATGATTCACCGCCTTCAAGCGGTCGAGGAGCGTTTTGCTGTTTGAGAGAGTACCGCCAACACCCCTGGCATCCAGGTGTATCGCGCGATCGCAGAAGGCGAAGATGTTATTCTCAAGCGTGTTATCCCGGCCTCCGCCCAGCATTATGGCTCGGTTGACTCGGGAGAAGATATTACCGAACACGGTTATCCCGCTGGCCTGATCGTCGAGGTAAACGCCCATAACACCGCTAAAGCTGCTACTACTGCCCTCCAGGGTGGCTCCAAGATCGTGGAAGTAATTGTAGCGGACTACGCTGCCGCGTTGCGACCAGTCGCGCCCAGTGTAAAATGCGCCGGCGTCGCCCGTCTCCGTGCATACGCGATAAATCTCGTTGAACTCAAGGACATGATCGTTACCCATGAATAAAACTGCGGTGTGGGGCGCATCATGCATAAGGTTGTGGGCCACGCGGTTGCCCACGCCGCAGAGGAAAACCGCTGGGCGGTAGGTCCGTACCCAGCGGGCAAAGTTGTAAATGCGGTTGTTGATCGCATAGTTGTGCCCTGGTTCGAGCGTCCTGCGGTCACCGCCGGCCAGTATGACGCCACACTCGCCCGTATCATAGATGTCGCACGAAAAAACGCCGTTGTCCGTCCCTGCGTCGCACTTGAACATCGTGTCCCTGTAGAGGCGGCGTTCGATGTCCTCTACCACGCCGCCGATGGCTACGCCGACGGTGCCAATGTTCCTCAGCGTGCATCCAGCAACCAGGTTGTGTTGGCCGTCCACTATTTCCACCCCGGACCCCCTGGTACATTCGAGGATGAGGTCACGGAGCGTAATATGCTGTGTGCCTCGCAGCACAACCAGCGGCGTCTCAAGCAATGAGACACATACCCGGCCTTTTTCGATTGGTTCAGGCGGCCAGAAGTAGAGCGTTCCGGTGTTCCTTTCGAGATACCATTCCCCGGCCTCGTCCAGCTCTTCAAGTAGATTCAGGAAACGAATCCGCTGACCAGCCTTGTAGCCGCGGTAGTCGTGGGGCTCTTGAGTGGTGATCTCTCGCTTGGCTGTGTCAATCGAGGCGACTTTCTCATAGGTGTCGCACCAGTTGCGATTGAAGTAACCGTGCACCCATATTTCATCGGCTTTGCTCCAGCGTTTCGGGCGATCCCCCTCATACACGAAGCGTTCTCCCTTGGGTCCTTCGGGCACGGCGGCGATATTCACGTAGCCTTGGTTGGGCCATCGTGCGAGGGGCATGGGGCGGTCGTTGAAGAAAAGTTCCAGCGCTGCGGGCAGAATGTTCCTTTCGATGCCGCCGCGGCGCGTGAGCCTTCCGTAGTCCGTTATTCCGAGAGCGTTCAGGTCTACCTGCATGACCTTGCCATGAGCGGACGGATGCATGCACTTGAGTGCGTCGATGTTCGTAACCGGCTTGAAGGCACCGGAGGGTAACTGCTTTCCGCCGACCAAGCGTGCCTTCCGGCCGAGCGCTGACCGATACACGACCGGCGCCTCGGGTGTGCCGGAATCCTGCGCATCGAGCGCAAAGGTCTTTTCCATCCAGTAAATGCCGCCGCTGAGCCATACGGTAGCCCCCGCCCTGAGCGGGCCGGCCTTCTTCGCTTCCCGCAATGCGTCGCGTGCTCGCTGAAGAGTAGCGAAAGGTTTTTCCCTGGTGCCAGCATCGGCGTCGTTACCGGTAGTGGACACCCAATACTCCTGGCCCACGGCAGAGCCTCCAGTCAGGAACGCGAGCGACAGAACGCACGTGGTCGCAAACCGAACAGTTGATGCAATTGTGTTTCTCATTTCATCCTACGCAAGTGAGGTGCTAAACAGATGGCGGTCACTTGACTTGCCAATTATGCCGCACGTTCCTGTTTCATTTCATACATTTCCTCATACACCACCGGACTTACATTACCCAGCGAAGCATGTCTGCGTTTACGATTATAGAACACCTCGATATAATTGAAAAAATCTTTTTTGCCATCTTCAAAAGTTTTATCTGACATTTCCATTTAGATGAATAAAAAGCATAAATTTCTCCGAACGCCTTCAATAACTTTACAAAATACAGCTTAAATTATCAAGAAATCTTTTAGAGGAGGTTTCATTGAAGAAAGGCAATGCACCAAAATCGCGTCGGCGAGGCACTCTAATTTACTATTTAAAATTGACAATATCTTTGGCATAAATACCTATGGTACAGGAGGGAACAGGGTTGAAAATCAAAAACTTCTTTCAATTTTGGGGAATTTCTGGTAAAAGTTCTGTCGGCTGAAGGTAAGAGGCTTGTTATTATGAAGCTAATAGTAAAGAAATCCCGTCTGAAGGGGACGGCTGCAATGCCGGCCTCCAAATCGCATACTATCCGCGCCGTCGCCATTGCATCCTTAGCTAAAGGAGAAAGTATTATCCGCAATCCCTTAGTCTCAAATGACACAAATGCGGCCGTCGATTGCTACCGTGCCTTTGGAGCTGAAATTGATACCTGCGATTCGAAACTCTGGAAGGTAATCGGTACAGACGGACAGATACAGACACCTGAGGAAACTATCGACGTTGGCAATTCCGGCACAACACTGCGTATCGCTATGGGCACATCCTCGCTTCAGGGTGGCACTATTACCTTCACAGGCGACGAGCAAATCCAAAGCCGCCCAGTGGGGCCTCTAATGGAGGCACTTGCGGACTTAGGGGCGAAATGCAAAGCTGTCAAAGGCAACGACAATGCCCCCCTTGAGATAGCCGGCAAAATAACCGGCGGAAAAACCTCTATCGCCGCAACTACCAGCCAATATCTGTCCAGCCTGCTTTTGTGCTCGCCCTTAGCAAGCGGTGATACCGAGATAGACGTTACACTGCTAAATGAGCCAGGATATGTACAAATGACGCTCGACTGGCTTGATAAACAGGGGATTGATTACGAAAATGAGGGATTTAGCAAATTCAAAATCAAGGGCAATCAAAGCTACAAGGCCTTCGATGAAACGATACCGGCGGATTTTTCCAGTGCGACGTTCTTTTTGTGTGCAGCGGCCCTTGTTGGCGATGAGGTAAGACTTTCAGGGCTGGATTTTTCCGATAGTCAGCCGGACAAGGCAGTGGTTGATTATCTAAAGGCAATGGGTGCGGATATCGATATCGGGGCGGCTTCGGTGACCATAAAAGCTAAGCCGCTCAAAGGAGCGGTTATTGATATGAATAAAACGCCCGATGCTTTGCCTGCTATGGCAGTTACGGCTGCCTTTGCTGAAGGCACGACAAAACTTGTAAACGTCGTCCAGGCACGAGGTAAGGAAACGGACCGAATCAAATGTATGGCAGAAGAATTGAAAAAAATGAGCATAGATGTTGAAGAATTGCCGGATGGGCTTATAATACGTCGCAGCAGGCCGGAACCTGCCTCATTGCACGGCTGGGCCGACCACCGAATCGTGATGGCCCTGTCATTAGCAGCTATGGCTATTGAAGGCCAATGCATTATCGATACGGCTGAGGCAATGAGCGTGACTTTTCCCGACTATGTCGAATTGATGAAAGGCATCGGCGCTGATATAGAAATGAAATAATTGCACAAATATTAAGGAGATTAAGTGAAATGATTGGCTGTCATACAGGACGAATGTTTCAGGTAACCGTTGCCGGAGGCTCTTACCAGGAGGGCTTAACGGCAGTTGTAGAAGGGCATCCGCCGGGAATGCAGCTGAGTGAACAGGAGATTTACGGCGACCTTCTTTTGCGAAAGCCAGGGGCGGACGAATTGAGCAGTCCGCGAAAGGAGCCCGACCTTCCGATTATCTACTCAGGTTTGAATTCGGCCGACACCATTGAAAATGCGGGTAATAAAAACCATACCAACGGCACGCCCCTATCAATTCTGATTCCCAACCTTGACAGGCACTTCATTCATATCAAGCAATACCAGGACACCAACCGGACACCGCGGCCGGGTCATGCGTCTTACGCATCGTTTAGGAAATACGGACCGGACGACGACGCCATCGGCGCCGGTATATTCAGTGGACGTTATACATCGACCATCGTCGCG
>CAZTKW010000344.1:0-4551 GCA_964614315.1 uncultured Pirellulales bacterium | reverse complement strand
AATTGATTGTACTGCAGTGATGGCTGGAGATGGGCAAATGGATCCCGGCGAGTTGGAATCTATTTGTTTACCAGTAATTAAAGAAGAAGTTGATTATGTAAAAGGCAACAGGCTAATACATGGTAGTGCTAATGCATTTATTCCCAAATCCCGATTTTTTGGTAATTCAGTTCTTTCTCTCCTAACTAAAATAGCATCAGGGTACTGGAGAATATCAGATGCGCAGACCGGATATACATCAATTTCCTTAAATGCATTGAAATCGATTAAACTTTATAATATATACAAACGCTATGGTATGCCTAATGATATGCTGGTAAAACTCAATATGGCATATTGTACAATAAGGGAAGTTCCTATAAAACCCGTATACAGGATTGGAGAGCAGTCAAAAATGAAAGTTCGTAAGGTAATTCCACGAATATCATTCTTACTCTTCAAGTCCTTTTTTAAACGGTTGTGGAGCAAGTATTTTTTGAAGGATTTTCACCCTCTTTTCTTACTGTACAATCTATCTTTCCTTATGTTTATTATTTCCATCCCTTTCCTAATTAAAATATTGAGGTATGCTTTCTTTTTGCATATTTCCGTAAATCCCGTTACAGTTCTTGCTTTTGTTTTCCTTTTTATAAGTGCATTCCAGTTTTTGCTTTTTGCTATGTGGATGGATATTCAGGATAATGAAAGGTTATATAAATAATGAATTTGCTTTTTGATATCGGACACCCGGCGCATGTCCATCTATTTAGAAATTATATTGCATATCTAAAAAGCAAAGGGTATAATGTTTTTGTAGTAAGCAGAAAAAAAGACGTAACTGAAATACTTCTTGATCATTATAATATAGATCATTTCCCAATTACTGAAGCTGCCAAAACTAAATATGGCATGCTAAAAGAATTACTAGCAAGAAATAAGTTCATTTTTCAGTTACATAAAAAACATAGATTTGATGCCGCATTCGGGACCTCAGCAAGCATTGGATTTCTTAAATTAAAATATGGCGTGCCCGCCTATAATTTTAATGAGGATGACGATTTAGTTGTAAGATTGTACTCTTATCTGACATATCCCTTGGCAACTAAGATAATTAATCCAGAGTGTATTAAATTTAGAATGTGGAAAGAAAAAAGGGTTCTATATCCGTCTTTTCATGAGTTGGCCTATCTGCATCCGGATAATTTTATTCCTGACAGCACCATTATAAAATCACACGGACTTGTGCCGGGGCAATATGTTATTATAAGGTTATCTGCACTAATGGCACACCATGACGCCGGAATGAAAGGTATTTCACCTGAATTGTTAAAAAAAATAGAGAAATCAGTAAAAGGATATCAGATCATTGTTTCACATGAGCTGAAAAATAATAATATAAATCCGTGGGATATTCATAATATCCTTGCTCACGCAAAAATGATTATTTCAGATTCACAAACGATGACAATTGAAGGGTCAGTTTTAGGGATTCCTTCTATCAGGATAAACACATTTATAGATAAGTCAACAGTTATCCTGGAGCTGGAGAAGAAATATATGCTGTCTTATGGATTTTATCCGGATGCTGAAAAAGAAATACTTTCGACAATAAAATATATAGTTAACGAGCAAAATATTGAAAGGAACTGGAGCGAGAAAAGAACAAAACTTCTTGCGGAAAAAATTGATTTTAATAACTGGATGATTAACTTTTTCAGAAAGGAGTTAGCTGTAAATTAAGAAGTTGAATTAATTTGTTTCTTTTTAATACAAAATCCTTTATCCTAATCTTTTATTATCATGATTCTTATGGAGAATATTCTTGAAATAGAAAAAAACTTATCCAATTGGTTTGTTGAAAATGATTATAAGGGACATGATCCTTATCAGTTAGATGAAAAGGCCTCGGGCTTAATCAATAAGATACCATTATTAAAATACACCAGAAAAGCTCTAAAACCATTTCATGTTTTTATTCCCAAATCCACTTTTTCATCCTTCCCCAAAATCTATCATCCTAAAGCACTTGGATTGATTATTGGAGGTAATTCTTACTTATATAGAATTACCGGGAACATAGATTTATTAGACCAAAACGAGGGATTGATAGAACTTTTAAAGCAACTAAGTAATAAAGATTATAAGCATTATACCTGGGGTTCCCCTTTTGAATGGGGATGTAACCCAAGATACTCTGCAAATACTCCTGCAGTACCTCTTATTGTCCCTATTGCGAATGCTTTATTGGATTTCTATGATGTAGCATATGATAAAGAAGCACTTGAATTAAGTAGTGATATTGCGCAACATATTGTTGAGGAGAATGGATACAGGGAAATAGACAATTGTAGTGTGTGTTTGTATTATTCTCCGGTCGACAGGAATGAAGTTTATAACACAAATGCTTTAGCTGCCTCTTTTTTATTCAGATTGAACTCCTTAAACGGCAACAATACACAACTTGATTTAGCAAAAAGAATATGCGGGTTTATTTTAAATGCACAACTATCAGATGGCTCTTGGGTATACAGCAGCTCATCAAAGGTTATTGATAACCGGCATACGGGTTATATTTTAGAATCCCTTGCAAGTATTCTTAAATTTTGGGACGACAAGCTTTTGGAAGAAGCTTATGTTAAGGGGATGTATTATTATAATAATAATTTAATAGAATCAGGTTTGCCACGATGGTCTCCGGCTAATACTTACCCAATAGATATTCATGATGTTGCCCAGTCAATAATTACTTATACGGAGATTGGAGATATTAAAAAAGCAAAATATATTGTTGATTTTGCCATTACTAAAATGTCAAATGGGAAAGATGAGTTTTATTTTAAATATTTCAAGAACGGAAAAGTAAACAGAAATGTTTTTATCCGCTGGGGACAGGCATGGATGTATTATGCATTGGGTAAATTCCTTTTTAATTATTATAACACTGAAACATCCAGAAAAACTGGAAACCCAGGTTTCTTTAAGAGAATGCATTCGATATAAATCGGGATCAGGAATATTGTATTAATCAGGCCGAATTCCAGAAAATGAATTATAATTTTTTAAAAAAGCCTATAAGTATTATTTTATTTTCAATTGTACTCTTTTTTATTCTGAGATTCCTTTATATAAATATTTTTGCCATAAAGGATTTTACATTCAAAATTAAAATTGGATATTTTCTGATATCAATATTTACAGTCTGGTTCTGGTTAATGATTTCATCGTATGTTTTTCATCTCATTATGAAGAAAATAGTCCCGAAAGTTAAATTTCATGATAGTCTTTCGATATGGTCTTCATCTTATTTTGGTACATATATCCCCGGGAAAGTTGGTGTTCTTGCTTATAGAATGATGCATTATAAAAAACAGGGAGTATCAGTCTTGAAAGTAGGTTATGGATTTTTTATCGAAATGGTTTTGTCAGTCATTTCGGCTTTCTTTGTTGTACTGACCGGAAGTTTGTTTTCTGATCTGCCATTTATTAAAAGTTATGCTCCATGGATAATCGGACTATTCGTACTATTAGTAATGTCGGTCCATCCCAGATTTATCCAGTTATATGCACGGATCTATTTCACATACATAAAAAAAAGTGATGGTTACCATATAACACCATATAATTATTTTTTCTATTTCAGAATTATCGGGCTTCAGTTGCTAAAATGGGTTTTTACTGGGTTGGGCATTTTTCTTTTAATTAACTCAGTTACCGAATTAGCATGGACTTATCTCCCGTTTATTACAGGTCTATATGCAGCCGCAGCAATACTAGGGATGATTGCTTTTTTTGCTCCATCGGGTCTTGGCGTGGTTGAGGGAATAATGATTGTTGGTTTGAAAACTATTCTATCAAATTCATTAGCAGGGTTAATAAGTATTTTAGTCAGAATATGGAAGATTGCCGGAGAATTAAGTTTTATTTTTCTTGTAAGAATATTTCTGAGTTTGTTTTTAGGAAAAAATGGGAAAAAACTTTGATGCTATTTATTAGTCAATTAGATGGTTAGGAAAAGATAAAATTGGGAGTTTTAAATTTTAAATATAATGAATAGAAACAATATATGTATGCTCATTATTCTATTTTGCTATTTAGTAATAAATACTTATTTAGCTTATCGTTATATACCCAATGATGAACTTAGCTCAGATCAAGAATTATATTTAGAAATTACAAATACAATTATTAAAGGTAAGACCTATTATTATTCAGATGAAGTAAAAACTGGTATAGCCACTGAAGTAACACCTTTTTATAGCTCAATAATTGCATTACCATATTTGATAGCTGGGCAAAAAGTAACAGGTGTTTATTTTTTTCAGGTGCTCATGAGTCTTCTTTCAGTAATTTTATTTTATAAGATTTTAAGAGAATATACTAATAATGTCACAGCTGTAATAATAACTCTTGGTTTTATACTTTATTACCCTATTTGGAGAATGAATTATTCAATAATGTTTGAAGTAACTACTATTTTCTTTATTCTACTATCATTCTACTTATTATGGAATTTCTTGAGTCACAATAAGCCTTCATTTCTATACCTTGCATTTGGCAGTTTATCGATTACAA
>CAZTKW010000343.1:0-4552 GCA_964614315.1 uncultured Pirellulales bacterium | reverse complement strand
AGTTCGACAGGATTAAAAACCAGGCTGAACAGATTCGTGTAAAAGCGAATATCCTAAAAGAAATCGATTCCAAAATTGATGTTGCAAGCGTTTTGGGGGAGTTGAGTTTTTTGATTGACAAGAAAATAGCGCTTAGAGAAGTGGATTTCAATGCGGAGAGGTTTGGCGAGGCTCAAGGCGCCGGAACAGGGCGAGGATCGATGGTTAGAGCGGCAGGGAGCAGTTACGGCAGAAAGCAGACACTGTCTTTTGGTGATGTCAGATTCAAGGTGGTTATAAACGGTATTGCAGCAGATGCAAGCGAAGTGGCGGAGTTGGTGTGCAAGCTGGAAGATTCGCCGTTTTTCCGGAAGGTTTATCCGTCGTTTTCCCGAAAAGTCGAAGTTAAAACGACAGGTGGGCCTGTGACAGAAAGTTATAAGGTCAGTGAGTTTGAGATAGTCTGCTATCTGGCGAATTATCGTGAAGAGCACAAAGATTAATCGCAGAGAAAAAAATTGAAATTAGAAACTGTGTGATTGAGAAGGACAAAGTGAAGATGCTGTTTCGAGAAAAACAACAGATATTGATTTTTGTTACGGCTGGAGTGATGGTGGCTGGGTTTGTGCTGTTTCGCTATCTGCCTTTACGAAAAAGAATGAAATCAGTCGAGAAAACACGAGCGGCACAGACATTGGTTATCACCAAAGGTATGGCAAAGAACGAACAATTACCTGCACTTAGAGAGGAATTTGAGAAGCTTCAAATTGAAGTGAGCGACTACGAGCGTCAAATACCTGCCGACAGGGAACTTGGCACGTTTTTGCACAAAATCGCTGATTTGATGAACGGTCATAATCTCAAAGGGCAGTTTATCGAGCCTGGCGAGGAAGTAGAGGGTGAAGAACTGAACTATATACCGGTAAATATGAAGTGCAAAGGTCGATTAAAACAGGTATTCGAATTTTATAATTCGCTTCAGAACTTGGAAAGACTTGTACGTATCGAGGAGGTAAAACTTTTGAATGAAAAAAATTTCAGTGGTGAGGTAAGTATGCAGACACGTGCGGTTGTTTATTACAGGCCGCAGGGTATCGAGGGATAAAAAGATATGAAGAAAAATATAATAGATAATGGCGGCGGAGCCAACAGGCTTCTGGTGCAATTGACGGCCGATAAGAAGAAGGCAGTTATTGCATTTGGCCTGATATCGGTGATGGTCTTCATGTGGGCCAAAGTGCTCGGAGGTACAGGTCCCCAAGCCGCTAAAGCGAAGCCAAAAGCACAAACGGCCGGCGTAGAACAGTCTGATTCGGAATTAAACATAAGTTTTGTAGAGCTGCCGAAAGTCAAAGGCCGCAATGACGTACTTGCCAGAGACTTTTTTGCCGTAGGCAGTTGGAAAGACTTTACTGCAGAAGGCAGCGGAGAAGTAAACGTTGTGTCAATTGATGGTAGTGAAGAAGTAGCGAGAGAAGCCGCAGAGAAATTGAAGCTGGAAGCAATAGTATTCGGCTCAAATCCCCGTGCCTTTATTAATGATAAGCTGATGGCAGTCGGGGGCAGACTGAACGTTGTCGATGGCGAGAATAAGTATGAATTTGAAGTAACAGAAATTGAAGAAAAAAGAGTGCGTGTAAGATGTGGCGAAGTAGAAATGACATTGAAACTGGCAGAGATTCAGTAATTCAGTAACCTAAAGGAGGTAAATTATGTATCAGAATAGTTTAAGCAGTCTAACCAGAATCGGAAGAAAATTGTTTGTGTGGTCTTTTGTACTGGTGGTTCTATTTTTGTTTGTGGCCGGCAGAGGTATTGCAGCCGGTGACAGTGAGTCGGGACAGGAGGTTTTTGGTGCGGTGGAAGTCTCGGCAGACGGCAGGATTCCTGTGATTAATTTTATGAAGGATGCGGGAATCCGAAAGGCGCTTGGTGTTTTGGCCGCCACTTGTGACAGAAACATTGTTCCGACACCCGGTATTGACGGTGAACTGGCTTTTACACGACTCAGAGATGTAACCTTCGAGGAAGCGATGGACGCTATTTTGGGCTCTAACTTCAAGTACGAGCAAAAAGGCAACCTGATTAAAGTCTATACCTCAGAGGAGTACCAAAAGATAAAGCAGGACAAGGACCGGATGGTTCATCGCATCTTTACGCTGTATTACATCAGCGCAGAAGAGGCGGAAAAGCTTGTCAAACCGGTATTAAGCAATGCAGCCATTGTACAGGGCAGCACCGCCGCCGAAAAGGGCATATCATTAGGTAAAGAAGGGGTAACCGGAGAGACCGGCGGAAACAGTATGGCATTGCACGACACTATTGTTGTTCATGACTATCCTGAAAACCTTGAGGAAGCGGCAAAGGTGATAGCTAATATTGATGTCAGACCTCAGCAGGTTTTGATTGAGGCCACCATCCTAAGTGCCACTTTGACCGAGGGAATGGAGTTTGGAATTGACTGGAACCTGCTCGGAGGCGTCACTTTAGACGGAGACCCAGCAACGCAGGATTACGTCAGCCCCGGCGGTACAACCGATATAGTTGATAGAGGTACTGAAGCAACTAAGCCTATCACCCAAGTAGCTGTTGGAGATTTTGCTGGAACGGCGATGGAGAGTTTTGGCTTTGCCAAATTAGTAACGGGTGGTTTGAGAATTGGTATAACCAGTGGTAATTTGTCGGCGTTTATAAGCGCTCTGGAATCCGTTACCGATATCACTGTTCTGGCAAATCCTAAAGTTCTGGCTTTGAACAAACAGTCTGGAACTGTGTTCATCGGCCAGAAAATTGGGTACAGAGACAGAACCACAATTTCAGACACAGGTCAGGCCACCGTCGGAGAGGTTAAATTCCTTGATACGGGTACCAAACTCTCTTTCAGACCTTATATCGGCAATGACGGTTACATCCGTATGGAGATTTACCCGAAAGACAGTTCCGGTGAACGTGACAATGAAGGTATTCCTCAGGAAACTACCGCAGAATTGACCACTAATATAATGGTTAAAGATGGTGAGACGATAGTCATCGGAGGGCTGTTTAGAGACGCTGTAACGACAACCCGGTCACAGGTTCCACTACTTGGCGATCTGCCTCTTATAGGGGTGGCGTTCAGAGGTACCAATGATAAATATGTACGCCAGGAAGTGATAATTATACTTACCCCGCATATCATCAACGACCCTGAAGAAACCGACCCGGATGCAAGGGCCGAGGATATCAGCCGTAAAAGATTTGGCGCTAAAGAAGGACTTCAGTGGATAGGCAAAGCAAGGCTGGCGGAAGACCGTTATGCAAAGGCTGCAAAGTGGTATGTTGAAGGCGACAGCGAAGCGGCATTGAAAGAGCTGAAAACAGTGCTTGAACTGCGTCCTACTTACCTTGAGGCGATTCGGCTGAAAGAAAGGATAATCACTGAAACAGACCCTGAGCAGGCTGCGATGATGGAAAGGAATGTGCTGGCGGATGTCGAAAAGGAAGCTACTCACAAGTGGCTTAGAAGATAAGAAGTTTTTAAGATGAAGAAATTGGGAAGAAACTTATATTCGGTCCCGATTGTATTAGTCGGGATGGCAGTTGTGGCAGGGAGCCTGTTTTTGACGGGCCTGGCCCAATGGCGAGGCTCCGATGCGGGAGCGTGGCGCTTGATTTTATCTGCCTGCTGCGCTGCCGGGGCTGTGGGCGTGATTTTGCTCGGATGGTACTTTTTGAAACTGTTCGGGGAAATCACGTCCATAGCCAGTTTTCTCAGAAAAAACAACGCCTCTCTTATCGAACCGGACGGCTGTAAAGTGTTGAAAGAATTACGCGAGGCGATTAACGGCCGTTTTTCGGGTAACAGCAATTATATAGACGAACTTGAAAAACAAGTCAAGGATTTGCAGATTAAGATTCAACTCTTACGGAGGCAAAAGAAAAACACCGAAGCGATTATATACAGTATTCATGACTCTGTTTTAGTTGTTGACGAATCCGAGAAACTATTGATGGCAAATGAGGCGGCCGGGGAGCTTTTCGGATTTGATTTTAAGAATTCACAGTATAAGTCGATAGTTGAATTGATAGAGAACAACGAGAACGGATTTGCGGAGTTTTTGGCACATTGCAGACAGAGTAAGGCCCGCGCAACGAGGCGGGAAATTGAATTTATACAAAACAAAGAGCCGAAAATCTTCGATTGTATTGTCTCCTGCGTTTACGACGAAACCGAAGATAAAAAGAAACAGGTATGCGGGGTTGTAGCGGTTCTGCATGATATTACGCGCGAGAAAGAAATATCCCAGATGAAGAACGATTTCGTAAGCCACGTCTCTCATGAATTAAAAACTCCGCTTGCCTCTATTGCAGCTTATTCGGAGATGCTCTGTGACGGGGATGCTGACGATGAAGAGACAAGAAAAGAATTTTACTCGGTGATTCAAACCCAGGCAACGAGATTGAATCGGCTGATTGAAGACATCCTCAATACTTCACGCATCGAATCAGGTCTGATAAAGGTGGAAAAGAAAAATGTGAGTCTTGCAATATTAATAGAAGAGCAGCTTCATATGATAAAAAGCTATGCCGAGGA
>CAZTKW010000342.1:0-4562 GCA_964614315.1 uncultured Pirellulales bacterium | reverse complement strand
CATTTTGTAAAACGGCTGTAATCAATTGGAGGCAGTTATTCGATGCAGTTTGCAGATTGGCAATAATTTCCTTAAGAAGCGTTTGCTTGTTTTTTTTGCCTTCGTGCGGTTTCCAGCAGTCATAATCACTTGCCAAAGCGACCATCGCATAGCACATCTGTGCTTCCCTTGCCAGTTTTGCCTCGGGCATGGCTGTCATACCAATTAAATCACCACCCCAGGCGCGGTGCATCAGCGATTCAGCCCGTGTTGAAAACTGCGGGCCTTCCATACAAACGTAGGTACCTTTAGGATGGGTTTTTATGCCGATGCTTTGTGCGAGAGCAAAGATTTTGCGGCCGAGCCTTTCGCAGACCGGCTTAGCCATCTCGCAGTGAACGGCTGCGAAGCCGTTGAAAAAGGTGTTTAGGCGATTGAATGTTTTATCAATAAACTGGTCAACGACGACCAAATCACCGGGGGCAATTTCTTCACGGAGTGAACCGACGGCCCCGCTTGTTATCAGAGTTCTGACGCCGAGTTTTTTGAGTGCAAAAATGTTGGCTGCAAACGGGATTTCAGTCGGGGAGAGTTTATGTCCCTTGCCGTGGCGATTTAGGAATGCAATTTTGTTTTTGCCTAACTCACCGATTAAAACGGCTGTGCTGGGAGAGCCGAAGGGAGTATCGATATCGTGAAATTCTGCACCGCTGATTTTGGCCGCCAGTGCGTCGCCCAGTCCCGTGCCTCCTATTATGCCGATTAATTCTTCTGCCATTTTTTATAGGTCCTTATAAAAACAGGCGTATGTTACAGGATGAGGGCCATATTTACAAGACGGAACCTGGTAGTATTGGCTTTTCCAGTACCTGTATCAAGAATTCTGTTGAATACTGTATTAGAATATGGTATAATAACGTAAATAACGGCATAGTAAAAAACTATAGCCATGGGGTGGGTGGTGAACACAAAACTTCCAATATCAGCGTTGGTATTCCTGTATTTATGCTTTGTCGGGACTGGCTTTGCCAAACCTGGGGACGGAGCATCTCGACTTAAAAGCACCGGTATTTCAAAGTGGGCACCTAATGAAATCGTGGTTAAATTCAACAAAGGCTGCTCTAAAGCACGGATAAAACACATAAATCAACGACATTCGACTTCGGTGTTATACAGCAGCTCCAATGGAGGTTTTAAGCGGATAAAGGTCCCGGCCGGCAAGAGAGCGGAAGAGATGGTCGAATTTTACAGCCGGGAGGACGGCGTAGAGTACGCTGAATTGAATTATTATGCCTATACTCATTTTGAACCAGACGACCCTTACTATCCCTATCAATGGAATTTGTACGAAGCCTATGCGGGGATAAATATCGAGCCGGCGTGGGAGATAACAACGGGCGAGCCTAATATCGTCGTTGCCGTACTGGATACGGGCGTAGCTTACGAAGACTTCAACGACTTCGAGCAAGCCTCTGATTTGGCCGGTACGAATTTTGTGGCTGGGTATGATTTTGTCAGTAATGACGAACATCCAAATGACGAGGAGGGACACGGCACTCACGTTACCGGTACTATCGCTCAAAATACCAACAACGGGCTGGGAGCAGCCGGTGTCGCTTTCAACTGCTCGATTATGCCGGTGAGGGTTGCGGACACGCGCGGGACAGCTTCCTATACCGCTCTTGCCGACGGGATTTATTACGCTGCGAACAACGGTGCAGATGTAATCAATATCAGTCTTGGGGGGCCATCGGGTTCGGTGACTTTAAGAAAGGCCCTTGCTTATGCCTACAATAAAGGCGTTACTATTATCTGTTCGGCTGGTAATGAATACGAGGATGGAAATCCAATTAATTATCCGGCTGGGTATGATGACTACTGTATTGCCGTGGGGGCGACGAGGTTCGACCAGACGAGGGCGTACTATTCCAATACGGGCAGCTATTTAGACCTTGTTGCGCCGGGAGGAGATTTGGATATAGACCAGAATGGAGACGGTCTTGACGACGGTATTATACAGCAGAGCTTTGGTGTCAATCCAACAGACTGGAATTACTTTCTATATGCGGGGACATCAATGTCTGCTCCTCATGTCAGCGGTATTGCGGCTTTGTTAATATCTACGGGGGTAAGCGGCCCGGACGCCATCAGGGAAGCTATGGAGAAGACTGCAAGAGATTTGGGTACGGCCGGCTGGGACGAAGAATACGGTTGGGGAATCGTCGATGCTTATGCAGCTTTGAATTATTATCACAATCCCGCAGACCTCACGTATAACGGTTCAGTCGATTTGGACGATTTAGACACGCTTTTGAGCTACTGGCTCGAAGATGAGCCGTCGGTCGATATTGCCCCGGTCGGCGGCGATAATATTATTAACCTGCTTGATTTTGCAAAGTTAGCTGAAAACCTGAATTAATATTACCACCATCTCATTTTTCCATCTTTAATCAGCAACTCTATTTCCCGCTTTTCTGTTCGTAAAGTTAGGTTGACATCAGGGGAAGAATTATTTAGACTAATCGGCGAAAAAAGCGCATAATGCGCGTTTTGTCATAAATTGAAAGGAGAATTTATGAAACTGAACCGAAAATTGAAAATGGGGATGGTTGGGGGAGGCCCGGGGGCTTTTATCGGTGAGGTCCACCGCAAGGCGGCCCGTATGGACGGGCAAATTGAATTGGCCGCAGGAGCTTTCGATATCAACCCACGAAAATCAAAGCAAATGGGTAAAGAGCTATATCTTGATTCCCGGCGGGTATACCGCAACTACGAAGAGATGATTGAGCGCGAGCTTAAGCTGGGGGAAGGGGAAAGAATCGATTTTGTTTCGATAACCACTCCGAATAACTGGCACTTTCCCATCGCGCGGGATTTTTTGAAAGCGGGTTTTCATGTAATGTGCGAAAAACCGATGACGTTCGATGTCAGGGAGGCGAGGGCTCTGCAGAAAATTGTCAGGCAGTCTCGAAAAGTATTCGGGCTGATGCACAATTACACAGGGTATCCGATGGTTAAGCTGGGGCGCGATTTGGCCAGAGGAGGTGAATTAGGTAAAGTTCGCAAGATTGTTGTGCAGTATCCGCAAGGGTGGCTTGCAACGCCTTTAGAGAGGACAGGGCATATGCAGGCCGGGTGGCGAACCGACCCTAAACAGAGTGGTGCGGCTGGGTGTATAGGAGATATCGGCACACATGCTGAGAACCTCTCGGAGTATATTACCGGTTTGAAAATCAGGGAGATATGCGCCGACCTGACGAGGTTTATCAAGGGACGGCGGCTCGATGATGACGGCAACTGCCTGCTGCGATTCAATAACGGGGCCAAGGGGGTTCTGCATTCGAGCCAGATTTCCATTGGGGAGGAAAACGGACTGGCGATATGGGTATATGGCGAAGAGAAAAGCCTCGAATGGCACCAGGAACATCCTAATTACCTATATGTGAAGGTGCCTGACGGCCCACTGCAAGTTTGGCGTCGCGGCAATGATTATGTGGGGGCGAAGAGTCCGGCGGCTGGGCGTGCTACGCGGCTACCTTTCGGGCATCCGGAGGCTTTTCTTGAGGCGTTTGCCAATAATTACTGCAACTTTGCAGATACCGTGCGTGCCAAAATGACCAGGACCAAACCTGATAAGCTGGCACTGGACTTTCCTAATGTTGACGACGGGCTTCGAGGTATGCTGTTTATAGAGACCGTTGTGGCCAGCAGCAAAAGTAAACAAAAATGGACGAAGATGAAAAAATAAAGGAGAAGAAAAAATGGCGAGACCTGTAACGATATTTACCGGCCAATGGGCGGATTTGCCATTGGAGAAACTGGCCCGGATGATGGCGAAATTGGGATATGACGGGCTTGAATTGGCCTGCTGGGGGGACCATATGGACGTGGCACAAGCGGCTGTTGACAAGGGTTACTGTAAAAAGCAGTTAGCGATACTGAAAAAGAATAACCTGAAGGTTTTTGCGATAAGCAATCACTTAGCCGGACAGCTGGTTTGTGATTTAAATGACGACAAACGCAGCGACGCTATTGCTCCGCCGGAACTTGCCGGTGATGCGGAAAAGAAAAGAGAATGGGGCGTCGAGTCTATGAAGAATTCGGCGCGGGCGGCGAAAAATCTGGGCCTTAAAGTGGTTAATGGTTTTACGGGCTCATCCATATGGCATATGTTCTATGGGTTTCCACCAATAACCGACAAGATGATTAATGACGGCTTTAAGTATTTTGCGGAGATGTGGAAACCAATATTGAACGTGTTTAAGAGGTGCGGAGTAAAGTTTGCCCTGGAAGTGCATCCGTCGGAGATAGCGTTTGATATTGTTACCGCCAGGCGAGCGCTGGAGGCGGTTGATTATCATCCGTCTTTTGGTTTTAATTTCGACCCCAGCCATCTTTTCTGGCAAATGGTTGACCCGGTATGTTTCCTCCGCGAATTTGGCGACCGAATTTTTCACGTGCATATGAAAGATGCGGCACTACAGTTAAACGGCAGAAGCGGGATTTTGGCCAGTCACCTTAATTTCGGGCATCCTGAGCGCGGCTGGGATTTCCGTTCGCTGGGTCACGGCGGAGTTAATTTC
>CAZTKW010000341.1:0-4570 GCA_964614315.1 uncultured Pirellulales bacterium | reverse complement strand
CCCTCGACCATTATACCAGCTCGTCGCCGGCGAACGGCGCTGGAGGGCAGCCAAGATCGCAGGCCTCCAGGTCCTGCCGTGCGTTGTTCGAGATCTGGACGATGTTACTTGTCTTCGGATCCAGACGATAGAAAACCTGCAGAGGGAAGACATCCATCCCCTAGACGAGGCTGAGGGATACGCCAGGCTTATCGAACGCGCCGGCTACGACGTGGAGCACCTGGCGCAAGAAGTCGGCCGATCGGCGAGCTATGTATACCAGCGCCTCAAGCTGCAGGACCTGGTGGACCCGGCGCGCAAGATGCTGGCCGACAGCAAGATCAATGCTGGCCATGCCATCCTGATCGCGCGGCTGCCGACCGCTCAACAGAAACGGCTCCTGAAGGAATGTTGGTTTTTCGATCGAGGCGAGATGCCGTCAGTCCGTCAGGTTGACGACTTTATCCATCGAACAATTCTCCTGGATCTTAACAAGGCTGCATTCAAGAAAGACGATCTGGATCTGGATCCCCACGCTGGGCCATGCATGACTTGCCCGAAACGCACTGGATACCAGCCGGCGTTGTTTGCAGATGTCTGCAATGGCGGCAAGCGCGACTACTGTATGGATCCGCCCTGTTTCAAGGGGAAGCTGGCTGCCCTGATACAGCGCCGACGTATAGAGCTTGAAGAATCCGGGGAACCGCACATGGAGGTTATTGACGGCTACAGCGGCAACTACAACGAGGAACAGCGCCTGGAAAAAGCAGGCGTCAAGGATCAATACGGGTGGGAGGAGTGCAAGAAGAAGGATGAAGGCGCCATGCGGTGCCTTATTGTTGCTGGTACTGGCCAGGGTCGTCTTACGTGGGGAAGAGAGAGAAAACACAACCGTTACGGCGGATATGAGCCCTCAGCGGAGGAGAAAAAGGCCCAGCAAAAGCAAAAACGGGATCGGCAGATCAAAGCAGCCACACGTCGGCGGATCTGGGACGCTGTGATCCAGACTCTCGACGATAAAGGCGTTTACAAGGAGCTGCCTGTCTTCGCGCCCTACACGATCGACCTGCTGCGGATGATCGCGGGCGTTTTCTGGAAGCGCACCTGGGACAACACGCAAGCCCTATACTGCAAGACCATGGGCTGGGAGCAGCCGGCCAGGAAACCTGGCGAATACGGGCATCCGTGGGATAGCATGGGCTATTCCCGAATCGCCACGATGAACGCTGAGGAGCTGTTCCACTTCCTGCTGACCGTCGCGCTGGTGTCCGAGCTGGAAGGGCCGGGATATAACGAGCCCGAATGCAAAAAGCTCAAGGAGGTAGCGGAGCTCTACAGGGTAGATGTCAAATCCCTTGAGGGTGAAGTGAAACTTCAGTTCGCGGAGAAGGAAGCGTGAGCCAAGAAGAGAGCAGCTAAGAAAAAGAAGAAGAAGAGCGGCGAGGAAAGCCGGGAACGCGTTGGCCCGAGTGAGGAGGAGGGTGGGGGTCAGTAAGTGGAACGGCACAGGATGAGAACAAGCCGCACGACCAGTACCAGGTTAGTACCGCTGCACAACAAAGGGCGAGATCCGGGGATCATCGGTCTGGCGGGGTACCCTCCCTACCCGGCTCGCCCTTTTTTTACACAGGAGGTGAAAGATGGAGTTTAGCGCTGAGCTGTCCGGCTTGTCTGCGAAAGACAAGAGTGATGGAAAAAAGATCGAAGTTAAACTGATTGCTCAATTCGACGCAGCCTTGTTAACACAACTAGGAAACTGCTTCTCCGATCGTGTGCAGGTGAAGATCAATCATCTTCAAAAGGGACTCGGCTTTGAAGAGGAGAAATAGCAGGGTAGAGCAGTGGTAGCTCGCTGGCGTAACGAGCCAGTGGTCGCGGGTTCAATTCCCGCCCCTGCAAATAGGAGGGCTGGCAACCATATGCTGAATCCGGGGGGCATCCCACATTTTTCCGGAGCGCAGTATGCGCCCGCAAGGGCGCTGCCAGCTCTCTGTAATCACAAGCGAGCTGTTAAACTGGTAGGAATTATTTTTTACATCTGCCGGCTTTGTCCTTGCGTCGGCACTCGTTGCATAGATTGCATAGCAAGCCTACGACGGGTTTTCGGCGCTGCCGGATGTAGTTTTTCCTCGGCCAATGGCTGCAATTGGTGCACCAGTGCCACGTGTCGGATTGCCGCCTTTTCCGGTACACGGAACGCTTATCTCCTACCTCGGTCGGTATTCACACATCTAGAGTACTACGGCAGAGAGAGGCGATACTCTCATGGATATAAGCATTTTTGTCTTCAAAAAACCTTATTGAACCTGCACGGGTCCATGACAGCGGTGTCTGGGATTCTGGTGGGAGTCGGATATGCATTTTGACACCGAGGAGGCATCGGAGGAATGAAAACAATTTCCCTTTGGCAGCCCTGGGCGTCTGCGATAGCTACCGGGGCAAAAACCATCGAAACGCGGCACTGGCCAACGTCCTACCGCGGTGCGCTGGCAATCCATGCGGCTAAGCGGAAGGTCAAGAGTGAATTGCTTGATTTCGCTTCTGATCCACAATGGTGTGCAGCTCTTGGATTTGAACCCTACCAAGATTTCGGAAACATACTTCCTTTTGGAGCCATCGTGGCAGTCTGTGTTCTGATTGATTGCAGGCCGACACATCTTTTCACACGAGACGAGCTAAAAACCAGACGACTTTCCCGGTCTCCAAGACATTACCAGGCTGTTTTGGATTCATGGACGGAGGAAATGCTCGGTGATTTCACTTCAGGCAGATTCGGTTGGGTGCTCCGGGATATTAAGCCGCTTATAGAACCGATCCTGTACCGAGGAGAACAGGGATTGTTTGAGATTCCAGACTCGGTTGTTTTGAGAGGACTCATGTCAAAAGAACAGAAGATGTCATCTGCTATAGCAAACGCTATAGCGTCCACTACCCGTCGTTGCCGGATCTGCGGGTGCACGGATGATGATTGCCGGCAGTGTATTGAGAAGACCGGCGAGCCCTGCTACTGGGTCGAGCCGGATCTCTGCAGCGCTTGTGCCGTGGAGCTGAGCCGATGAGTAGACACCACCGGGCTCTGATCACCTCGGACGAATCTCTGGCCGCTCGCTTCGAGCAATGTAACGAACTCGATTTCATGGCCCGGTGCTATCGAAACGCCTACGTCCGAGTCCTGCAGGGGCGGAAAGCCTCTCGTGCAGAAGCAGGCCGGGCGTGGAGAAATCTAGCCAAGAAGATGTACCACATCCTCGTTTCCGAGGGTTTGGTAGATCCGTACATAAACGGGGAAGAGGGGGACGATGGCCAACGACATGAAACCGCCTAACGAGGACAACATCAGAAGGATACGCAAACGAATTGTCATTCCGGAAGACGAGTTACTTCTTGCGGAAGAATATGCCCGGCTCGACCATAGAACGTTCAGCGAATTGGTATGTGAAGCGATAAAGCAAATGCGCAGGAGATATCCAAAAACGGATGAAAAACGCATGATCGACCGAATAGCCGAACTTGAGGAGAAAATCGATCAGTTGTACAAGCAGGTACATTACAGGCCAAATTTTAAGGTGGTCTCGGAATAGAAAAAAGGCTTTCAAGCTACTGGGAGGGGAACGAGATTGAATCTTCCAACCGATAAAGACGGAGACGTGCTTTTCTGCACGGTCAAGACCTACAAGCTGTTTCTCGCTCATGGCCGGCTAGGGATGGAAGCACTGGCGTTGTACATGCACCTCATCTTCACAGCCCGGCTCCAGGGAATGAATCGAATAAAGGCAACGGACAAGTACCTGATGAAAGGGCTACAGATCGGAGAGAGGAAGCTCAGATCCCTCAAAGCGTTTTTGAAAACTTTAGGATTGATTGATTATATCCAGGATCGAGGTGATGGTAGAATAAAGGGATTTCATATCCACGTCAATTTCCCTTCCCAAGAGAATTCAGGTGAGGCAAATTCTGCCCCAGTAGAACAAAAATCCTGCTCTACTGGGGCAAATACTGCACGTGCAGAAATTGCACCACATAAATTCTTAAGATTAACAATGAAAAAAGAAACTACTGAGGCAAAAATTGCCCCACTTGCCCCACCGGCTGAGCCGGCCGACCTCCCTGCCAGGTCGCCCGGCCCGCCGGTGGACAGCTCCCAGAAGGAAGATCGGTTAGAGAGATCCCCGGTGGTCGGGAGACTCTTGAAGGACCTGTGCGATCAGATGAAGCAGGGTCGAACGCCGGACGTCCAGTTGAAGCTAGGCCCCATCGGTGAGGTTGGCGATAAGCCAAAAGGGAAAGCCGAGGAGCGAAGCGAGAAAGAAAATCGAGAAGGACAGGCTGCAGGGTGAAACGATGAACGAGGAAACGGTGAAGAAGGGTCTGAAAAACATCGACAAGATGGTGCTCGTCATCAAAGCGAAAGGCGGATTCAAGGAGAGGCAGAAGCTGACCCAAACGGATCACGAGATCGACGAGAAGTACGACCAGGCTGTGGACTTCATCAAATACATGTACGTTTCCCTGGTCGTGGCGGAGGACATGCTCTCGGAAATGCCGCTGTACTGCTACCGCCGGAAAGATGAGTACGAGCGCCGGCGGGCTG
>CAZTKW010000340.1:0-4582 GCA_964614315.1 uncultured Pirellulales bacterium | reverse complement strand
TGTACTGAACTGCCGTTGCAAGCTCGGTCATCGTCATATTAAAACTGTGGTCGCCGTCGATATCGACAACGGTTTCATCGGGCATGGCGACCTGGGCGCCTATGGCGGCCGGCAGGCCAAAACCCATCGTACCCAGTCCCCCGGAACTTATAAACTGCCTCGCCCTGCTGAATTTATAAAACTGGGCCGCCCACATCTGATTTTGACCCACACCGGTCGTTATAATCGCTTTGCCGCACGTCTGGTGGTAAACTTCCTCGACAACATACTGTGGCTTAATCGCCGATGAATTGTTGTCGTACCGAAATGGAAACTTCTTCTTCCAGCCGGCGATTTTCTTAAACCACTCCTCTCGCTCACGGTATTCGACCTCCTTAACCAGTTCGCCAAGAACATCTTTTGCGTCACCGACTACCGGAATATCCACATGAACATTTTTCGATATGCTTGTAGGGTCAATATCAAGATGGATTATCTTCGCACCCGGCGCAAAGCTCTTGACTTTGCCGGTAACCCTGTCGTCGAAGCGGGCCCCTACTGCAATCAGCAAGTCGCATTCCTGCACCGCATAGTTGGCATAAGCCGAACCGTGCATTCCAAGCATATCCAGCGATTCCGGGCGGTTCTGGTCATAACTGCCTAACCCTAAAAGCGTCATCGTTACCGGCAGATGTGCTTTTTCTGCAAAAGCCTGCAATTCTCCGGACGCATTGGCGCTGATGACCCCGCCGCCGACATAAAGTACCGGACGCTCGGATTTATTTATCGCCTTCGCAGCCGTTGATATCTGTTTGGAATGGCCTTTGGTGCGAATCCGATAACCCGGCAGTTCCATCTCTCTCGAGCCGTCAGTCTTGCATTTCGCAACCTCAATATCAACAGGTATATCAATAAGTACCGGGCCCTGCCGCCCCGTGGAAGCTATATGGAAAGCCTCGCGAACCGTGCGGGCAAGGTCCTTAACGTCCTTGACTATGCAGTTATATTTTGTAACCGGACGGGTAATACCGGTAGTGTCGGCTTCCTGAAACGCATCGTTTCCGATAAGCTCTGTACGAACCTGGCCGGTCAAAGCAACCAGCGGCACAGAATCCATCATAGCAGTCGCAAGACCAGTAACAAGGTTACACGCCCCCGGACCACTGGTGGCTACAACAACCCCGACTTTCCCGCTGGCACGCGCATAGGCGTCAGCCATATGACAGCCGCCCTGCTCATGTCGCGGAACTATAAACCTAATCGGAGCATCATACAGCTTGTCGAATAAAGGCAGCACCACACCGCCGGTATAGCCGAACATCGTATCAACACCCTGTTCGATAAGTGTATCGACGATTATCTGGGCGCCTGCTTTAACAGAGGATTTACCGGCCGAATCAGCCGATGAGCGAGATTTGGGACTCATTGTTAACACCTTTCCTGATAAACGTTATACCGTTATTCCGGCCTATTATGGCTTCACTGGGTCCCTTTGAAAAGCCAATCCGCCAACTCACAGCCGCCGAACCGAACTTTACAAAGTTCTAAGCCCAATGCCATAATCCCGTAACAATCCCGATTTCCTGGGATATCTCAGGCCTGCATTTGCATGTTTTCACACAAATACAATATAATTTTACAAAACCTATCGGTCTCTGTCAACTATTTTCGGCTAAATCTCAGAATTTGTTTAACTTGTGCCTTAGGTACCTGTGCCTAAGGTACCTGTGCCCCAGGTATTCTGTTAACTCTGCCCCAGGTATTCGTGCCCCCTCGTTTTACCGGAGCTTTCCTTACCACTTACCCCCCGAAAGACAGTTCGTGTCCTTTATTCTGAAAAATCCGAAAAAAAGGCTTGACACAAGCGGGGGGGGGGATATATAGCTTACAATACGAATGTGCGAAATTTCGGAGGCGTATCCTCGAAACTTCCAATATACGGTGATATGCGCTGTAACTTGGTTGCAGCAATGAGTTTGTGCATTTTGTACATTAGCGAAATAATCGTTCGGCAGCGGAGCTAAACGATGAGTAAATGGCGGATTTAAAATCATTAATATTTTTTTAAGGAGGCTTATCATGTCTTGGAGAAAACTACTTAATTTAGCGACTCTTGTTTTAATACTGGGACTGGCTGGTAACTGGCAGGCAATGTGTCGAGGCGACTGGCCCGACAATGTGGGTTTGTTGTTTGGCCCACAGGGTATTGAGCCGGGTGACCCTTCACAGGGCGAGGCCCCGCCCGGGAAAACGAACTGGTATGTCGATGCCGATGCGCCCGACGGCGGAAACGGCTCGTACGCAAATCCATATAACAGCTTCGAACAGGTTGTGGGGTGGTTGGGCGGTAGCACTTATTATCAGGGACAAATTCAGGGCGGAGATTATCTCTACGTCAAGGGCACATTCAGCGCTTCCGACCACGTTGCAGGCAGCAACAATATGGATATCCTCATTTACAGGGCGTCGCAGGCCGGCACCGCGTCAGAGCCAACAGTAATTAAAAGCTGGCTTGGCTCACCGCGGGCGGTATTCGATGGCGAGTATCTAAAAGATGATTTAATTCGCCTCGGCTCAAACACCGGTCCAGGCGGTCATTTCATTATCCAGAATATCGAAGCCAGAAGAGGAGCTAATCGGAGTGTAATTATATCTGACAATATTTCAAGTTGCGAGGTCATAAGCGTGGTAATCCGTGACACCCATGGAAACGGTGTTATGGGGACAGCTGGTGGTATTTTATTCCGTCTTAATGTTAGTGAACCACATTTTGTTATGCGCAATTCTCTTGTTTACAATAATGATGTGGATCCGGAAGGTTATGCCGGTAACAGAGGTGGACTTTCCATTCTATCCGAACCCACGGTACAGACCGGCGCGTACATTGATATCTATGAAAATGAGATTTATGATGAAATGATTGCTGTACGGCATAAACATTCGGGCAACATGATTTGCAGAGTTTATAATAATATTATCCATGACAGTAGTATAGGGGTTTGGGCGCGCGGTTACAATGGCAACTATATTCACCATAATATTATGTATAATCTTAGTGAAGGGGTGCATCATGAGCAAGACGCCCAGCAAGCTGACTCGTACACCGAACTCTACAATTGTACGCTTTACAACGTTAAAAAGCTATGGAGAATAGGACTCGGTCCAGTCCCGAACAATTATCGAAGAGACTTTAATATACACGATAACATTTATTATAATAACATTGACTATGGAGGAGGCGAGGATTGGGTTATTGAGCTTGGCCGGTGGTCTGCTGATGCATACCCCATAGAGCAGTGGGAGAGTTCTTACAACACATATTACTACGATTCGTCAAGAACTACTTTCCTTTTTGCAACTCCTAATGCGTACACCTTTACAGAGGCCGGTGTATATTTAGGCGACTCAACGATGTTTACCTTTGACCCTAAGTTTGTAGATGGGCCGAATCACGATTTTCATCTTCAGCCGACATCACCCGCTATAGGCGCAGGTTCGACCGGCGGAGACCTTGGGGCATTAGGCACAGGTTCGCCTCAGCCGCCGGGACAGGCAAGTAATCCAAGTCCGGCTGATAGCGCTACAGGCGTAAGCATAGATGCCGACCTTAGCTGGACGGCAGGCTCCGGTTCGACTTCAAGCGATGTGTACTTTGGCACCGATTCCACACCGGATTCAGGTGAGTTCCAGGGTAACCAGACAACTACTACATTTGAACCCGGAACAATGGCCAACAATACGACCTACTACTGGCGTATCGACGAAATCAACGCTCAGGGTACAACAGCCGGCAATGTCTGGAGCTTTACAACCGAAGCGGCGCCTGCACCTCCGGGACAGGCGAGTAATCCAGGCCCGGCCGACAGCGCAACAGATGTCAGCATAACCGCTGACCTGAGTTGGACTGGCGGCTCTGGTGCTACTTCAAGCGATGTCTACTTCGGCACTTCCAGCCCCGGTACTTTCCAAGGCAACCAGACAGCTACGACATTTGATACCGGCACAATGGCCAACGACACGACCTATTACTGGCGTATAGACGAAGTCAATGCTGCCGGCACAACTACAGGCAGCGTCTGGAGTTTCACAACAATAGTCGCAGCCCCTTCCCAGGCATCTAACCCAAGCCCGGCTGATAGCGCTACGGATGTGAGCAATACTGCGATTTTGAGCTGGACGGCAGGTTCCAGCGCTACTTCGAGGGACGTGTATTTCGGAACTTCAAGTTCGGGAGATTTCCAGGGCAACCAGACCGATACTACTTTCGACCCGGGCACGCTCAGTTATGATATAACCTACTACTGGCGTATCGATGAAATCAACGCTGTCGGCACAACCACAGGTGGCGTATGGAGTTTCACAACCGAAGCCGACCCATCACCACCCTCTCAGGCGACCAATCCTGACCCGGCCGACAGTGCTGCAAATGTAAGTGTTGAGACTGACTTAAGCTGGACCGCCGGAACTGGTTCGACCTCAAGCGATGTTTACTTCGGTACAACCAGCCCCGGTGCCTTCCAGGGTAATCAAACAGCTACGACCTTTGAAACAGGCACTATGGATTATGACACGACCTACTACTGGCGAATCGACGAGGTAAACG
>CAZTKW010000339.1:0-4588 GCA_964614315.1 uncultured Pirellulales bacterium | reverse complement strand
TTCGTCTTTTTTTGCGTTTTTTTGTCATTTTTTCAACCCCCACCCCCATTTTTAGACAAAAATCAAGGGTAACCTAAAACCGCCAACTCTCATTTTAAACCCCAAAAACAAACCCAATTCATACCCAATTTCAAACCCACCGATTCTTCGCAAATTCTTTTTATTTTTCACTTTTCTACGTCCCGGCTATAATCTAAAAATGCAAAACTGGACTATACAAAAGCTCTTAAACTGGATTACCGAATATTTCACCGATAAAGCCCTCGATTCCCCGCGCCTAAGTGCAGAGCTTCTACTATGTTATGTCCTTCAAACCGAGCGAATCAAACTCTACACTCAGTTCGATAAACCCGTTGACAAACAGCACTTAGACCAGCTGCACGAATTGGTAAAGCGTGCCGGCCAAAACGAACCTCTCGCCTATCTCCTCGGCAGAACCGAATTTTATTCCTTGGACTTAAACATAACCTCCGATTGTATGATACCCCGCCCCGAAACAGAATTACTCGTCGAAAGGGCCGTCGAATTTCTCCGAACCCGAACCAGCCGCCAATTCATCTGCGATTTATGTACCGGCTGCGGCTGCATCGCCGTCGCAATCGCCCATAATTGCCCAAAAACCCGGATAATCGCAACAGACATATCCGACGCCGCCCTGAAAATCGCAGCCCAAAACATCGAAAAATACAAGCTAAAAGACCGAATCCAACTGCTATGCGGCGATTTATTCGACCCCGTTGTGCCCCAGCTGGACACGGAGAAATTCGACTTAATCACCTGCAATCCCCCTTATGTAAGCACAGCCGAATTCGAAGCCCTCGAAAAAACCGTAAAGGACCACGAACCCAAACTGGCCCTCTTCGCCGGACATGACGGCCTCGATATTTACCGCAGAATTGCCGAAAAAGCCGATGATTTCTTGAAACCCGACGCCGCTCTGATACTGGAAATTGGTTACAGCCAGGGACAGGCCGTAAGAGAATTGCTCGAACAAACGGGGTGCTTTACTGACATCAAAATCGAAAAAGACTTCCACAACAACGACCGTATAGTCACAGCCGTAAAAACGTCATCCTGATTCACTTAAAGAATTTTGCTCTTTAACATTTAAATACAGCACAAAATCACTCTGCTTGCGTCGATGAATTGCCCTCCTCTTTGCCCTTCAACTCCCGCCGCAACAAATGAACCTCCTCGGCTACCTTACCCAGTTCCATTCGTGTCAGTTTCTGTTCTTTTCTTGAGCTGGCTAAAAATCTTATCAGTTGGATAAGTCCATATATGATCAGCCCCCAAAACGCTATGAAAAACAGTAACATTATGCAGGGCATAATACTGAAAAATCTTCCGGGTCGAAATATTTCGGGAGAATTTGCCGCGGTATCAGCAGCAGCTAAAATGGTATCAATCATTTTTTTCCTTTCCTCTACTTTTTATATAGCTCTTTAACATTTGAATACAGCACAAGTTCACTCTGGTTGCGCTGCTGAATTGCCCTCACCTTTGCCGTTCAACTTTTGCCTCAACAGATGAACCTCTTCAGCGAGTTTACCGAGTTCCATTCGCATCAGTTTTCGTTCCTTGCCAGAGGTCATGCAATATCTTGACACCCGGATTAAGCAGATGATGACCAATGCTACAAGAAATGCATAAATCAGAATCACCATAAGTTCAAAGATATTGACACCTCTAATAAAGTCAATCATTTTTCTTCCTTTCCTTGATTTGTTTTGGGTTGACTTTTTTGGATTCCAGCCAGGCATCGACATCGGCGCGGTCAAATTTAATATTTTTAGCGCTTATCTTGATATATGGCGGGCAATCACCGCTGGCGATGTACTTGTAAATCGTCCGTTTCGAATCGCCCAAATAAACCGCCAAATCTTCTATTGACATCAACTGCATATGACTATGTCCTTAACAATATGCAGCAATATGACACAATATGCACTAAAATGCAAGGAAATTTTCGAAAAATTCTCATTTTTTCAAAAAAAGTCAAATAACGTGGATTTTGAGGTAATTTTGGACTTTAGTCTTCAAAAACAAAGACACGGCACCAGCAAACAGCTGTTTCTCTCAAAGCCGGTATCACCAGTCGCGATAGTAGTTTACGCCCAGTTTATCAAGACGCTCGCAGTGCAGTTTCAGGCGGTTCTTAAAATCGGCCCAATCCCGAAGTTCTTTCGGCGACCAGACCACCTCCGCTAATGCGCACATCCGGGGAACAGCCATATATTCCACGTCCTTTTCGGTTGGTATATGTTCGGTCCAGACGTTCCCTTGCGCTCCAAGTATATGTCTGGTCTGTTCTGTGGTAATCTCCGATGGTGTCGGCTCATAAGAATAAACCTTTTCCAAAAGTATAGGCTTGGCCCACGTCGCTCCGGGCGCATCGTTCGAATCGGACTGCTTCATATCGAAGTAGCAGTGACTGCTCGGGCTCATAACGACATCATGGCTGGCACGCGCAGCCGCAATGCCGCCCTCGGTCCCGCGCCAGGACATCACCACAGCGTTTTCCGCCAAACCGCCTTCGAGAATTTCATCCCAGCCGACAAGTTTTTTATTCTTAGCCGTCAGAAACTTCGAAATACGCTTAATGAAGTAGCTCTGCAATTCATGCTCGTCCTTGAGCCCCTCGGACTTTATCCTCGCCTGGCATTTCGGACAGGCCTTCCACCGGTCTTTAGGACATTCATCGCCGCCGATATGAATATACTCACCGGCAAACAAATCGGTTACCTCACCGAGCACATCCTGCATAAGCTCAAACGTGGCGTCATTACCGGCACAATAAACATCCTTATGAATGCCCCACTTTGTCTCGACCTTGAACGGCCCACCCGTACAGGACAGCTCCGGGTAACCCGCCAAAGCCGCAACAGAATGCCCCGGCATCTCTACCTCCGGAACAACCGTAACAAACCGCCCCGCGGCATATTCGACAATCTCAGCTATATCTTTTTGCGAGTAAAAACCGCCGTACTTCTTACCATCCTCGCTTACCCTCCAGCCGCCAATCTCGGTGAGTTTCGGATGTTTCTTGATTTCGATTCGCCAGCCCTGGTCGTCGGTCAGGTGCATGTGCAGGATATTGAACTTATGACAGGCAATCAGGTCGATATATTTCTTGACAAATTCTTTGCTGAAAAAGTGCCGGCTGACATCAAGATGCATCCCACGCCAGACATATCGCGGCTTATCTTCAATCTCCACCTGTGGAATACTCCAGGCAACGTCCTGAACTTTCTCTTTACCCTCAATAGCCCTCGGCAGCAGTTGACGAAGCGTTTGACACCCGTAGAATACCCCCGCCGGCGAAGCGGCATTGATAAATATGCTGTTGCTAAGAACTTTCAGGTCATAGCCTTCCACCCCCAGACGCCCCTTGCTGGATATATCAAGAAGATAAATGCAGCTAACCTGTCCTCTTGTTTGCGAAATCTCTTTGACTTCCAGCTTAAAACCGGTTGCAGGCGCCAGCAGCCCAGCCATGTATTCCCCGATACCGCGAGTGCCTTCGGTAACCACAATTATTGTCTCCGGCGTGAGGTTAAATGTACCTTCCCCGGCCTCCGCCTTCATCGGCCTGGGTATAACATCGGCCGCCTTTATTTCCGTACCCTGCATTAATACTGATGCTATGACAATGAATATCAAAATATACTCTATCTTTTTAACCATAATCGTTCTCCTTTCCAAATTCTCTGCGTGCCCACCCCTTAGCTTCGAACTTGTTTTATTTTCTCCTGTCCTTCGCAACACTTTGTCTTTTAATCGGTTTTAATGGTAATTTCCATCTGGTTCCACAGGTAATTCACTCTGTGCGATTTGCCTTGTTCGTTTTTCATTGCATCGGACCAGATGAATACCATTTTTTTGCCGTCGGTACTCATCCATTTTGGTGAGAGTTTAGGTTGGTAAGTTCGGTTTTTATCGTCATCAACTATCCAGTAATCGGTATAAAAAAATTGTTTCCACGGCCCATAGGGCTTCTCGGCATACCAGAATCCCAGGCTTCCCGTTTTTGTGTGCATCCACGAGGCATAATAGTCTTTCGCCGAATTTGTAAGGCCGTATCCGCCATACGTACCGCCGTTTACCATAATATAAAGCTCAAGACCCGGGTTCCATACAACAGAAGGCAGCCATGAGTACCACCCGAAATATTCGCCGTTTGGATTTTTCTCATCAAATACACACACTGCGTCACGTTCATTTATGTCTTTGGTCCAAGTCGGTTCATCGCCGGCCCATCCGCTGAAATATTCCCAGCTGCTGCGGTTCTCAAATTCCACTGCCCGCACCCTCGCCAGCAGCAAACGGTTGCTTTGAGCCCCTTCGGGCGAATATATATAAACAAGCTCATCCCTGGCGGCTTGATTGTCTTGGCCGTTTTGAACAAAAGCGCAAAACACGAATGGATATGCCGCATAACCGTCATGCTGGAGCCCGTACTCTTCCAGGAAAAACATCTCCTCGGCGGTTACCAAATTCCTTGCATCATCCAACGGCTCAATCAGCCTCTCTTTTCCGTCTTTATTGACTCGGTACCACGTTTTGCAGTTATCAGTTGATTTCAATA
>CAZTKW010000338.1:0-4592 GCA_964614315.1 uncultured Pirellulales bacterium | reverse complement strand
ACAGAGGTTCGGTATATAACCTATATCTTCCAGAAATCCGTACATAAAAAAGAACACCGAAAGGATGGGCAGCACCGTAACTATAGCGTTAAATAACCCCATCGTCAAAATACCGTAATGCCCCACAAGAAACTCACTCCAGAACCCCGATGGCAGGTGTCCCGTTACAAGTTCTAAAGTTGGCTCAACCAGTATCCCGCTGAGCACGCTATCCAGAAAACCGGCCACATAAACCACAAGGAAAAACGTCGTTACCAGAAAAAATGCCAGTATCGGCAGCCCGAATACCGGATGACGACTGAGCCGACCGAAACTCTCCGAGAACTCTCCTAACTTTATTTTTTGTCTTCTAATTGTCTTCTCAACCAAATCCTCTAACCACTGACTCCGCCTCTTGTTGACTGCCTGCCCGATATTCCCCCTGAATCCACGCCTCACTTCACTTACCCTCTGCCTTAACCGCCCAAATTTTTCCTGACCGCATACCTCTGCTAAATAATCGCCTATAAACGGGTCCTCCAGCAATAGCAGAATTGCCACCTTACGTTTGAAACTGGCATCCTCCCCCAGTTCGCTCTCAATAGCACTTATCCCCCTCTCTATAATCTCCTCATACTCTACACCACCCATGCCGCTGTCCGCTCTGCCGATTGACGACTTGAGTTGTTTAATCCCCGAGTTGTTCACAGCCGCCGACTCAACAACCCCAACGCCAAGAAGCCTTGATAATCCCTCCGAGTCAATCCGTACACCCCTTTTGGCTGTCTCGTCTATCGAATTCAGCGATATCACCATAGCAATGCCAATCTCTAACAAATCCGCCGTAAGCGTCAGCGACTGCTTCAGTTGGTTGGCGTCGATGCACTGGATGATTATGTCCGGCTTCTCCGAAAATATCATCTCCCGGACTATCAGCTCCTCCTCCGAATGTATATAAAGACAATGCAGTCCCGGCGTGTCAATAACCTCGTATCGCTCACCATCAATCACGCAAGCCCCCCTTTTCATCTCAACCGTCGTCAAAGGATAATTCGCTACAAGCGTGTACTCGCCCGTCAGATTATTAAATATCTGGCTCTTGCCCGTATTAGGAAGCCCTAAAATGGCGATTTTACGCACCGATGCTCCCCCGTTGCGTTTTTTTCTTTCAGATACGTTTTTTTTGCTTGACATTTCCTGTCGACTCTATGATAATGATTATCAATCTCATATATTAATATACGATACAGTTGACTTAATGTCAATCGTCTTGTGACTTTTATGAATTTTTTTTGACTTCGTACAGGCTTCTTTTAAAATTTTCGAAAACAGGATGAAAATATGGCCGGCTTTATGTCGAAAAAAACGATGAAATCAGCAAAAAACATCTTAACAACCTATCTCAAAAATAATGGCCTCCTACACACCGCTCAGAGATACCAAATACTCGATATTTTCTTAAAAACTGAAGACCACCCCACTATCGATGACCTCTACCTCCTCGTAAAAAAGAAAAACACAAAAATCGGCCTTGCAACTGTTTACCGCGCTATGAAGGTTATATGCGATGCAGGCCTGGCAAGAGAAACCGATTTCGGTAACGGCCAAAAGTCGTTTGAGCACAAATATCAGCACCAGCACCACGACCACCTCATCTGCGTAAAGTGCGGCCGAATCATCGAGGTTATAAGCCCCGAAATTGAAAAGCTCCGGGACAAACTCGCAAAAAAACACAAATTCTCACCACTCAGGCACACTATGCAGATTTTCGGTACCTGTACTAAATGCAAACAAAATAAAAAAAATCGCCGTTCCACTTCTCTTTAACCCCAAATCTATTTCTTGGGTTCTTTTCGTTTTGTGTTTTACAAAATTTCTTTCCAGGTCATTTCGACCGAGGACAAGACGAGCGGAGAAATCTTTTTTAATCTCATAGTTGCGATTGTCCCTTATGGGAAGGAGGCCGAAGCCGACTCCGGCAATCTCCTCAACAAATCGGAATGTGAAATTTGTAATCTAAAATTACATCCTCACTATCTTCGTCTTCGGCTTTCCCTAAGCCCGGAATAACACTTCTGATGCCCGGTCTCGCTGCGGCGTTCTTGAGAAGGAAATTTTGAAAGTATCTTTTTATTTTGACTGACACCCTGCAAACTGATACCATTGACCTGATTCGTGAATCGCTCTATAGCGCTGAACTTTTTGCATTTCGTCTTTAGCTGTGTAGATGCCCGGGAAAAAACATGGCAGATGAACATTTGAGTCTGGTTGGCTCGGTAGAGGCTGTGTGTGTCGAAAAAAATATCTCTTTTCGGCCTATGCATGTAGCCGGGGACATTATGAATAGTGATGTCAAGACGCTGACCATGGACCACACCGTAAATGCATGTCTCAAATTTATGAAGGCTTACAGGATTCGGCACGTACCTGTTATCGACCTTCCGATGGAAGGCGAGAAAAGAAAAAAACCAGCCTTTATAGGTGTTATTTCTCAGAGGGATGTCTTGAGACTGGCTAGTCCCGATGCTCCAAAGGACGGCCGCCAGAAATGGGATAAAAAAGCCCTCCGGCAGTTGCTCTCGCAGATTGTCGCCAGAAAACCACTCTCTGCTTCACCCAATACGCCGGTGTCGGATGTTATTATCACAATGCTCAATAATCATATTGATATGGTGCCCGTCCTTACCGACGCCGTTCTTGTTGGTGTTATTACAACTACGGACATTCTAAAGCTTTTCCTCGAACTTGATAAAGCGATATGCCAACTATATCCTGAACTGGCAAAAAAGCATCCCCCCCATGATATCCTCTCTGAACCTTCAGGCCCGAAGGCAGCCTTCTTCTCCTGGGCCCGAAAAACAGTCGACTCAATTATGACCACTGACCTAATCTGCCTTCAAATACACGATAACCTCGCTGCTGCAATGCAGGCTATGCAGGATGGGGGTTTCAGACACGTCCCCGTACTGGATGAACAGATGAACCTGTTGGGTATCGTTTCCGACCGCGATGTCTTGCGACATCTTCCTTTTGCCGGCAGACGACCACCCTTGCAGGACAAAAAGTTTCGTGAGCATCTATTTTCAACTGACCGGAAAAACGCGAGTCTCGAACTGCCTTTAGACAGTATTATGACGCGAAAGGTGGAATATATCTCTCCCGCCTCTACTACCATCGAAGCCGTGTCAATACTTCGTAAGACAAAAATGAGCTGTCTTCCCGTCGTCGATGAGCAGGGAAAAATTGTAGGGATAGTAACTGTAACGAACCTTACGCATCTGTTGCTTTCTGCCTATGAGCCAACTCAGACCATGCAGTAACTTCCGTCAGAAATCAGGAAAGTAAAATAAAAGCAGCGGTTTAAACATTTGAATTTTAACTCAAAATCGCCAAAAATCTTGTTGACCGGCCTCCCCGGCTGCGGCAAAACAACCGCAATAATCAAAATCATTACAAATCTCAAAGGTCTCAAAATAGCCGGTTTTTACACTCAGGAAATCCGCCAAAAAGGCAAACGCAAAGGCTTCCGCTGGACCAACTTCGATGGTTCTACCGGCATTCTGGCCCACCTTGACATCAAGGGCCCCTTTAGAGTCGGTAAATATGGTGTGGATGTCGCAGGTTTTCAAAAAGCCGTAGTACCGGCCTTGGATTTTGAGCATACCGACGCCCAATTATTTGTCCTCGACGAAATCGGCAAAATGGAGTGCCTCTCAGAAGAGTTTGCAACAGCAGTCCGTCGCCTATTCGCCTCCGACAGGCCCGTATTGGCAACTGTAGCGCAAAAAGGCCACGGCCTCATCTCCGAAATAAAGAATTATCCGCAGACTATGCTATTTAAACTTACGCCTCAAACCCGCGATAAAACAGTAACCGAAGTCTCGCAAATCCTGTCGTTTTTGAAAAAAACCTCGTAACCAAGACTTTTGTGTATTCTCTTACATCTTAACAAATGAAACAAACTAACTTACTCTTGAACGCTTACTACGAAGCCCTCTACGAACGGCTGGAAAATGGCAAAACCCTCCTGGCGGCAAAAATAGAAAAGCTCCTCCCCGAAGAAATTAAAAATCTCGGCCTTGCACCCCTTAACACGGAAAAATACGACGCCTACCGCGATGCCTGCCTCGCCTTTATCGATGAACGGATAGAAATGTACAATCCAATTGGATTTCAATATACCTTTGACAATATCGCTTCTCCACTGGCAGCCGAACTGGAATTGCACCTTAACTGGTACGATGCACAGGCCGAATTTGAGGCCTTAATCAAACTGGTGCGCGCAAAGACGCAGGCCCAAATGACCGATGAAAAAATGTGCATCTTGGCCGATGAGCTTATTAAACAGTTCGGCGCCTTCCCTGATAACAGTATTATTTCTGCATACCGTGCAAGCCCCGCTCCCGAAAAACTGCCGGACTACGTCCTCGCCCTTGCCATTGAAGACATTATCCGCTAACCCCCAATATCATCCAAACAATCCAAAAAGACAACCAAATAAACTGTTGTTAGCTTGTCGCTTTTCGGTATAATACCAGCCTATGAAGAAATCTTTAACACATCTGCCGCAATACAAACGCGATGAACTAAAGCGTATCGTTAAAATCATCCGC
>CAZTKW010000337.1:0-4596 GCA_964614315.1 uncultured Pirellulales bacterium | reverse complement strand
CACACCCCATTGGAGTAAATGTCCGCTGTATCGAAGAAATTGATCCCCGCATCAATCGCGCAGTTCACCATACTCATCGACTCGGCTTCGCCTGCTTGGTCACCAAAGGTCGCTGTACCCATACAGAGCCGGGAAACCTTAAGACCCGAACGGCCAAGGCTTCGATACATCATCTCCTGCATAGCCATGTAACTCCCTAAGTTTCCCCCCTCGTACAGCACTTGACCCGAAACGGGCTCAATCAATCTGCCGATGACTCATCCGTCGTGACCTTCCCCGGCCCGGAAAGTGCTTTCTTAAGTATTTTGCCTCTAGCAAAAGTTAGTCACTCATTGATCTCGTTAACTTCCAGACACGCGACCTTTCGGCCGCGTTCCTCAGCACTCTGACACCGCGAGCTGAAGTTACATCTCTTAAAGAGACTAATCAGGTCGGACACCTTCCCGAGAATAGAGAATAACCTGTCCTGTGTTTCTTCTTCTGGCCGCGGAACAGAGGAATGATCAAATTCAACTAGACTCCAACCTCTTTCCACGTTAACTTGGTGAACCATTCTGAACAGATCAATTTCTGTGCATCCCTTCTCTTACCTCCTGCTACTAGGAACTCCTCTCCAATATCTCTTTTAGAGCATTCAGTAAATAATATACGTTCTTCGCCTGAGCTGTGTAACCCATCAACCCGATCCTTAGAAGTCTACCTTTCAGCTCTCCTAACCCACCTGCGACTTCAATGTTGTATTTCTCTAATAACTGAATCCGTACCTTCTCTGCATCGATTCCTGAAGGCGTCTCCACAGAAGTTAGCATGGGCAGTCTATGCCCTTCCTCGGCAAATAACCTAAATCCCATATCCTGCAGCCCTTCCTTGAGCAGATTGCCAACATGTGCATGTCGCTTGTATCTTGCTTCCAAACCTTCTTGCTCAACTATATCGAGAGCGGCATTCAAAGCATAGTTCATACTTACCGGTGCTGTATGATGATAGGTCCGTTCTTTCCCCCAGTACTTGGTAAGTAGAGTTACATCCAAGTACCAACTCTGCACAGGTTTGGTTCTGTTGTTAATTGCCCGCAAAGCGCGTTCATTGATCGTGAGCGGCCCCAGACCAGGAGGGGCGCTCAGACATTTTTGACTACAGCTATAGCAGACGTCTACACAGTTCTCATCCACGTTCACGGGCATCCCCCCAAGAGAAGTTACCGCATCTACTATGAAAAATTTGCCGCTCTCCCTTATCATGGTACCGATTTCATGCAATGGTTGGTATGCCCCAGTCGAGGTTTCGGCGTGCACCAAACCCACTGCTTTTGAGTCTCCATACTTCAGGAGTGCTTGCCTAATTTGTTCAGGCTCAAAAGCGCTACCAGGCTCCTCTTTAATTTCATGCACCTTAGCACCGCATCTCCGTGCCATCTCCACCAAGCGTGCACCGAAATATCCGCTTACCCCAATTATGAACTCGTCCCCGGGTTCTAGGAGGTTAACTACCGCAGCTTCCATAGCCGCACTTCCTGTGCCAGAAACCGGCAAAGTAAAAGAGTTTCTCGTGTTAAAAACTTGGCGCAACATTTGTTGGTTCTCATTCATAATAGCTACAAATTTCGGGTCCAAATGTCCGATCATTGGTATCGTCATTGCGCGCAGCACCCTTGGAGGGACCCCGCTAGGCCCTGCACCCAACAAAAGTCTTTCCGGAACTGCGTTCAACTCACTCATCTAATTTCCCTCCCTACTCTTAAATGCCCATACCTAACATGTTAAGTTCACATGCTTGGCTAAGTTTCCTGTGCAAAACCCCCTCGCCCTTTTATAACTCTCAAATAGTTACCCTGCTACATATGCGAAACTGATTGTAGACATCATCGCATATTGGCTGTGACCTCAAGGAATTCATTGATCTCCTCGACTGTGTTATAATGACAGGCCGACAGCCGAACAGCATCCGGTATTCCCACCGCATTTAGAATGTCCTTGGAATACGCATCCTGCACCCTGGCGCACAGTCGAATCCCGTGCTCTTCGCCGTAACGACGTACGCCCTCCTTTGCATCCATGCCCTTCAGGTTGAACGGAACGATACAGAAGCGCTTCGAGATATCTCCAAGTCCTGGAACCTTTACGTGATCCATGGCGAGTAAGCCATCGTGATTATCCGTCCCATTGAGAACCTTGTCCAGGAGTCCAACCATGTTCTCCTGTATTCGCTCCTTGGCAGCAACAATCAGCTCTCGTCTATCGGTCGAGTCTGTGAATTTTTTACCCAGCCAACATAAGTAATCGACCATCGTGGTAAAGGCTGCGTACATCTGATGTCCAGGAGAACCGATAACCCAGTCGTCCTCGGGCTTGGCAGGTAGTTTCCAGTGCGGGAGTTTGGCCACTCGATCAGATAACCAGGCCAATCCTATCCCTTTAACACAATACACCTTGTACGGACTGAAGAGGTATCCATCCACTCCCCACTCCTCTACTTCCATCCGTCCGTGTGGCGTGTACTGCACCCCATCAACCATTATGTAGAGGTCTGGCTTGATCTTCCTTGCCTCTTTCACAATCGTTGCCACATCATGGACCGCTCCAGTGATGTTGGACGCGTGATTAAACGCCAACAGACACGTGTCCTTATCGACTTTCTCGACAATTGACTCCACGTGGACTGAACTCGTCTCTCGAGAGACCTCGGCGTAGCGCACCTCTTTACCCGCACGCGAGCCCAGGAACTGACAGGCACCAATAACACATGGGTGTTCGATTCTGGTAGTCACGATATTTGTACCTGGAGCGTGGTTAATGATCGCGTTGGCGATCCGGAAAGACGCTTGACTCCCACTTAGCGCCGGCATGATTGTGCCCGACTTCGCTCCCACGAAGAGCATGGCGTCTTCCATACCCTTCTCAAACACTTCATCAGCGTGATCCGAGGCCGGATTCCCACGGTGATGCTCAGACGGAAGCGCTGTCTCCTTAGCTACCGTCTCGACTACCGACTTTAGACGTACTGACCCCCCAGAGGCATCAAAATGGATGCGCTTGCCCGAATACGGGTCCCAGTCTACATATACGAACCTCTCTCGAATCTCATTCACCAAGTCAATTGGCAGAAGCCGTTTTTCCATGATTACCTCCATTTCTTGCCTCCTTTAACGGTTTCGATTGCGTATCCTCTTACAAAAAACTCCAAGTTCTTTGCGTCTTTTCTTTATCAGGGTCAGCTTGAACTGATCGGGATCACTCGCCCACGCCTTCTGATCGCTTCGGCCGGTTTGGTAACACTCGGCTTACCTGCGCTCAACTCAGCTGTTGCTTGCAGGAATCGATCGATCTCTTCTGCTTCCCGGTCCCCTTTCAACACCTCCAGCACAACCTGAAACTGAAACTTCGGTGAATACCTTTTCGTCCCCTTCTTACCCACTTCGATCACCTCTCCTTCCGAGGTGATCTTACCAGATTGGTCGCTCTCGACTTAACACATCAGGTGGTGCAACTTTCCCACCGCACCACCAGTCTCTCTGGCTTGAGTCGCACTAAGCCTCACGCAGTACCCAGAACCCCTGGCTCACCTTCTTCTGCGGTTGGGCGGGAACGCAGGCGGCCGAATAGCCGGAAATCACTCTATAAGTTGTCAATGCCAAGTTTTCCTAGTGTTTCTGGCATTGGCAAGCCATTTGAGTCCCACCCGTGAGCTTGGTAGTTCTCTTCCAGCATCCCATCAAACTTCCGCTTATCAAGTAACTCCCCCTTTCGAGGACCGGACCTGACAGGCTCAGAAAAGAATCTCTCTGGAGGATAATCATGCTCTCTGTCCAAACCACCATGCAGGAAGTTGAAGCGGCGCTCAAGTGTGTGGATTCTCTCGCCTATTTGAAAAAGCTCATCTGCCTCCATATCCCAACCTGTCGTTGCGCGAATGACTTCCGTGATATCACCTATATTCAATAGATCTAGACTGCTAGATATTGAGTTAAATAAGCATATACCTAGGCTATTTAGTATGGCATGCAATCGCTGCTGATATGCTACTAGTTTTCCTTTGTCCTTGTATGAGAAAGGGTCGAGCATGGCCTCTGGGTCGAGACCGTAAGTTCTATAGATTACTTTATGGTCCGAAACGCCAGGCACAAACTCAATCATAGGAGATCCACTGCAGTGCCCTCCTCCCTCGTTTGCCAGAGCTGTGCCGAGCCCGTATCCCTTTGGAACACGCAAAGTTTCGTATATGTCCTGGAATTTCATTGTCACTGTGCGCGATGATGAATCCCCACCAACTTGTCTTGCTGCTCGCCAGCTGCCTTCGGCCAGGATATCCCCAAATTCTTCCCTATAGCCAATCTGCCGAATCAACTTCATGACTGCATTGTGATTTCCCCACTTGAGTATTAATCCACCCGTATCTTTTTCCGCTATTGTCCCTCTTTCGAAACACTCAAAGGCCCAAGCGATTGACTCAGATGCCATATCGAGATCAATCCCGTAGTCATTACAGAGAAGATGAGCCTTGAGTATTGCAGGTGGATATGGAATGTCAAGCTTGTAGCCAAATCCTTGCACGCTGTTTGCCTGTATCCCTTCACCAGTGGTTCCCTTATATACCCCA
>CAZTKW010000336.1:0-4602 GCA_964614315.1 uncultured Pirellulales bacterium | reverse complement strand
CAATAGTATGCCGGAATTATTTACTCAACTGACCAGAGCAGTAGAAGAAGCCTGGTTTGTTGCTCTTCCTGCATGTTTTATCTGGGGTATCCTAAGTATTGTTTTAAGTCCTTGCCATTTAGCCAGTATTCCGCTGATCGTGGGATTTATCGCTGGACAGGGACGTATCTCAACTAAAAGGGCTTTCTACATTTCGACCTTATTTGCAGTGGGAATACTAATCACAATCGGAGTAATTGGTGCTATTACTGCCGCGGCTGGTCGTATGATGGGGGATATCGGAAAATACGGTAATTACTTTGTTGCACTTATATTCTTTGTCGTAGGGTTACATCTTCTCGGAGTAATACCTATGCCATGGTCAGGCCCAAGGCAGGTTGCAATGAAAAAAAAAGGTGCGCTTGCCGCCTTTTTATTAGGTCTTGTTTTTGGAATTGCGTTAGGTCCCTGTACATTTGCATATATGGCACCGCTGCTGGGAGTCACATTCAAGTTTGCTGCGAAAAATCTATTCTATGGTGTACTGCTTCTCATAATCTACGGAATAGGACACTGTTCCGTTATTGTTTTTGCCGGGACATTCACTGAACTGGTTCAACGTTATATGAACTGGAATGAAAAGTCCAGGGGAAGCTTGATTGTGAAAAAAATCTGCGGCATCCTCGTTCTGTTGGGAGGTTTATACCTTATATATACAGCCCCCTAACACCATAACGAAATAGCAATATGTCCTTATTGATACGATACTCTTAGCGTTTTGATGAAGGGCAAATTAAAAAATAACCTTAAGAAACAGGAAATAATGAAAGGAGTTGGCAATGAAAACGGACGTTACGCGACGCAAGTTTATGGGAACAGCCGGAGCGGCAATCTTTGCTGGAGCAGCAACAGCACCAGCACAGGCTGCAGTTAAGCCGCAGGCAAAGACCATTCGGATTATCGGCATTTGTTGCAGCCCACGCAAGGGGAAAACCACCGCGGCCTCTCTGAAGGTCTGTCTTGAGGCTGCTGGAACTGTTAATCCACAAATTCAGACGGATTTGATAGAACTAGCAGAGATGAAAATTGACGGCTCTCTGGCTGCCGGAATACCACTTGTACCAGGACAAAAAGATGATTTCCCGAAACTCGTTCCCAAACTCTCCGACCCAAGCGTAGCAGGAATCATCATTGGAACACCGGTCTATTTTAATAACATGACGTCTCTGTGTAAGGCATTCCTCGACCGTTGCATTGCCTTTCGAAAAAACAACTTTGCGCTAAGCAACAAAGTCGCCGGAGTTTTGGCAGTTGGTGGTGCCCGCAACGGCGGTCAGGAGATTACCATACAGTCGGTACAGGCTACTCTATTCGGTCAGGAAATGGTTATAGTTGGTGGCGCCAGACCAAGTGCTCGTATCGGAGCAACTGTATGGAACAGCGGGAAAGACGACGTTACCGATGACGAGTTCGGCATGACCACTGCCAGAAGCCTCGGGCGCAGAGTGGCGGAAGTTGCATTAAAGATAGTTGCTGCCAATAACTAAGCAAATACTACTGTGCCATAAGCTAACATCTGGTCGTGAAGTTGGGTCATAAATTAGAAAATGCCTTGTCGCCTTCATTGCGATGAAAAGACCTGTTTAAAATCAGTTAGACAAATATGGAAGTGCATTCTCCAATGGAATATAAGAAGGGAAAATTCAAATGGTCGATAAACATATTACTGAACTAATTGCTATCGGCGCTTCTGTCTCCGCCAATTGCCAACCGTGCGTGAAATATCATGTAAGCAAGGCTCGCCAAATGAATATCGAAGATAAAGAAATTCAGCGAGCTATTAAAACCGGCAAAATGGTCAGGAAAGGCGCTGCCGACCAGATGGATAAACTCGCTTCAAAAATAATAAATTAAGATTATTTCAGGAGTAAATACAATGGGAAAAAACAGTCTCGATAGAAAGGCAAAGGGACTGAGTATCTTCGAGAAATACCTCACGGTATGGGTATTTCTTTGTATTGTTGGCGGGATTACTCTGGGAAAGATCGCTCCTGGAGTAGCCGGCTACCTTGATAGTCTGGCTATATATGTAGGGAAAGCCCCTGTCGTATCCATTCCCATAGCAGTATGTCTGTTTTTTATGATGTATCCAATAATGGTGAAGATAGATTTTGCGGAGGTCATCAAGGCGGGCAAGAGCATCAAACCGGTAGGATTAACCCTCTTTATCAACTGGGCTGTTAAGCCTTTTACAATGTATGCCATATCAGTTTTATTCCTGGGAAGTTTGTTCTACGGCTTTATCGGAGCCGAGGCAACCGATATAATCAAACTGCCGATAGGTGCCGCTGTCGAGGTTGGCGAGAAATACGGTGACGGTACGGTCATTATGGTCAATGGTGTCAGGATGCTCGAAGTCCCGCTTTGGCGAAGCTACCTTGCCGGCTGCATTCTCCTCGGGATTGCACCATGCACAGCAATGGTACTTGTATGGGGCTATCTTGCAAAGGGCAATGACGGCCATACATTAGTAATGGTTGCCATCAATTCTTTAACAATGCTGTTTCTATATGGTCCGCTTGGTGGTTTTTTGCTTGGCATAGGTCGTCTGCCCGTACCATGGCAGGCTCTATTGCTGTCTATTGCGATATATGTAGCTTTACCTCTGGTAACAGGCTATTTGTCCAGGAAATGGATTATTACAACTAAAGGCAAAGAATGGTTTGAGGAAAAGTTCCTGCATGTTCTCACGCCTGTTACTACCATTGCATTGCTTATTACTCTGGTTTTGCTGTTTTCATTCAAAGGGGAGGTTATTCTTTCAAATCCGTTAACAATTCTTTGGATTGCGATTCCTTTGTTCATACAGACCAATCTAATTTTTGCAATTGGTTATGGGCTTTCCAAAATTCTTAAACTTCGATATCAAGATGCGGCTCCGTCTGCAATGATAGGGGCCTCTAACCACTTTGAGGTTGCTATTGCCACATCGATAATGCTTTTTGGTTTATCATCGGGAGCGGCCCTGGCAACGGTTGTGGGCGTGTTGATAGAAGTACCGGTAATGCTGATGCTTGTTAAGATATGTCTGCGAACTCAAAGCTGGTTTGACCGCTAATATTAAGACACAGCTATAACATACCCTTCTAAACTTAAGTCTTGCTATTTTTACGCCAAAGCCTAAAATGTAATGGTCTTTTTGGCTGGAAAATAATTGGGGTAATTGGGCATAAATGAATTCAGAGCAGTTGGAAAAATACAGCTCGGCGTTAACGCTATCGGATATGGAAATCTTTGTATTTCCGGAGCTGATGTACAGTCTGGTTCTGGCCAATATTATGAGTCCGATTATCTGGCAATGGCGGCAACTCGATTGTTTTAAAAAACTGGAGGGTAAAAGCAGCTACAAAAAATTAATGCGTCTAAAGCAATTCATAATGGATGAGTACGAATTCAACCTTGACCTCGAAACATGGGGGCTTACCAGCAGGACAAAAGAGCTTAATAGATTTGATAAATTCATTTGCCCTGATGATATCGCTAAAAGCAACGCTTTATTCGGTTACCACGGAGACCAATATTACTTTGACGTTGATATCCGCAGGCATTTCGGCCTGGATAAGTATGACAGTGATATTATTCCATACTGGAAGACCGAAACAGTCGAAGCTATGAATGCATTTCAGTTTAAGGAAGGTTACAAAACCGGCGCCGGCGAATGTGTATCACTTGCAGCTTTATACGCTGCAGCAGTTTTCATAGTATGTGGGATACCTCTCGAAGATATTTATATGCTTCTCACGCCTCTTCACTCACAGAATTTTATTGATATCCAGGATGGTGTTTTAACCAACAACAGAAGGCTTGTAACCAAAACAATGTGGTTCAATGGCACCGCTATTTCCGACAAGGCACAGCGAGCGCTGCGCAACGAACAAGTCACAATTTTAGCCCATAATGCCGGCTTCGTGCACTGCTTCTATAAGGAGGCCACAATAAAAAAACAGGCTTATGAACATCTTGCCCGGCGTCTTGAAGAATATCTGTCCACCGAGTTGACAACTTTGACTCTGGCAAACTTCCTGCGCTCTCACCGAGAATACCAGAAATACTTTCAATTTTGCTGCGAGAACTGCAAAGGAGGAGCTAAATTTGCCAAAGCTGAGGTGCTGTTCCATTACGAACACGGAAGCAAGTTCAGAATTGCCGACAATACTTTCGAAAAACTACTTGCAGAAGTCTCAGAAGAAGACCTTTTGCCAAGCAAGTTGTCTAACAGAATGTGCTGTGGCCAACTCTGCGGTTTCGCAAAATATGAAAATGCCAATATAAGAGAAGAAGCCGGCAAAATAGCCATAAAAGAATATCTGGCTGGCTTTATTCCGGAAGTTAATGCGTTTTTAGAAAACCTTGCTGAATTTCTACATATAGAGGCAAAGCTGCCTGGCTTTGACAAAGATTTTGTCCCTGGCGAATCTGTCAAACTTCCAGCTAACCAAAGCAGAGAACAGATAATTAACCAACTCCAGCAAATTCGCCAAAAGAACTCTACCGCCGACCTTGCCTTTTATGCCTATCGTGATATGCAAAGTTGTGATTGGGCTCCATTTGTAAAGGCTGCAA
>CAZTKW010000335.1:0-4606 GCA_964614315.1 uncultured Pirellulales bacterium | reverse complement strand
CATAATAATTCTCCTTTCGAAAAAAATGTTAATTTCTTGTCATTTTCGTTCCACAATTTGGACAGCTTATCGCGTTACAAGGCTGTCCGACAACATGAGCGACCGTTGCTCCGCATTTTTGACAGACACAACTTCCGCCTGGTCCTCCAGCAAGCGGTCCACCCATTCGGCCTCTGCCCTGACCCTGGCCTCGTCCCATACCACGTCCTGTGCCCGGCCCTTGGCCTCCAGGACCTGTACCGTCACCTCTTGGCATAATATCCATCCTTTCTGCAATTTACCCCTAAGGGGTTACTTGCTAATTTGAATCTGTTATCAATAACTCAATCTGCCGCCATCGCGACCTCTGCCCCAGCCTCTGCCTCTACCGAAACATCGGCCAAAACCAAAGCCAAAACCTCTACGAAACCACGAATTCACTCGGCCGCCATAAGGCATACCATAACCTGTACCATATGGCCCAACTATCGGTGCACCGGCACCGTAGAAACCAACTCTACCGGCAGCGGGATTCATATAGCCTGGCATGGGATAACCTGCACAAAAACCTGCGGCTCTTCCAGTCATTGGCCCTAATCCTGCTGGACCTGTCCCATCTCCAAAGGGCATGTTAATCACCTCCTTTTTAGTACTTTCAAAACCATTAATGTTCTGACTAATGGGCCTGCCTTGGATTCCTATCAGACCTTCTATCTGGCCCGGATTTTCTTTGGAATTTGTCAAAACACAAAACACCTGACCTGGTCCTGTCATAGAACCTTGACCTAACGGCCCTGTACCATCAAAACCTGGCATCTATTCAGCCCCCCTAATCAGGTTATCAACACTTTTAAATGAGTTACTTTTCCGCAAAATCATTTCACCAACTTCGCAACCCAAGTCTCTTGCAATAACAGGGCATTTGGCCTTCAGTATGAAGAATATATTCTTATCTAAATCGCTGAGGGTTTCGTAATTACCCTGTCCCTTTGCTATGATAAGATCAGCTTTTTCAAAGCGATCTCGGAAACTTTTCGAACATGTTTCCAGAATTGTACCCGGTCCATCTGAACCGTTATCAATGACGTCAACAATTCGACCCAAACCAACAACGTTGGCATCATCTATTGTAGCGTCATTTATGACAGGCGATCCCTTGACAACCACTGTAATTTTTTCTATAGGCAACTGCTCGATCAACAAGTGATCAAAAACAATTTCGCCGGCGTTATCTGCAAGGTAAAAGATTTCTTCTGCTTCCATTACAGCATTTTTAAAATCCTGAACTTGTTCAGGGTTAAGATAGCCGCTTAGCGAATCACTGATTGTCTTCTTGACTTTTAGCTCAGATAATGAACTTTTGACCCCAAAATCGATAATATTACCAGCTATGGCCAATCTGACTGCTGTTTCAAACTGGTCATTTGAACTTATGATTTGCTTTCTAAGATCGGGATATAATTTTAACGCTAGACTGTTGAACTGTTTCTTAACCCTGTAATACGGATCATCGCTACCCACCAGACTTCGAATTAAACGGTGTATTTGTTGTCCAATTACCGGCGGGCTCTGGCTCATATCTAAATCAGCAGCCATGCGAAGAACTTCTCGAACCACCTGCTCGTGAATTTGCTCATCGTCCGTTGCAAGCCTTGCGGCATCAAGAGCCTGCCGAACAAAACAGCCAATACAATCTAAATAAATTCGCATAACTTTACCTCTCCGGCCAAAAACCTAAACCCAATGTCCTTCAACGTTAGGCTCTAATACTTGTTGTAGTTTTCCTTTTTTAAATAAATCTAAAGCCTCCTGTGCGGTTGGTGCTTTAGAAAGAAAAGCTTTAATCTTAGCAGCATTGAGAGTTTTGAGAGCATTGGGGCCTAAATTGCCTGTTATTACTGCTTCTGCCCCGAGATTAGCTACGTTTTGAGCAGTCTGAATACCTGCTCCAGAAGAAGCATTCAGGTTCACAATGTTGTCGTTTACCTCACACTGGTATGTGTCGGTACTTACTAAAAGCAACCATTTTGCTCGGCCAAATCTTGTATCGAGTTGACTTGATAAGTCCTGTCCTTGTGTTGTTATCGCAATTTTCATTTAACTTGTCCTTCCTTTTTTCCAAATCCTTTACCTGCCTCGACCACCATGCCACCGCCGTCCGCCTCCACGTCCCATTGGACCACCTTGCGGCATCTGCGGAAATCCTGTACCTCCAACAGGTCCACCCTCGATACATATTGCTTTGCCTTCGGTTAGAGCCTCGGCAATTTTTTTGCGAGCACTTGCATAGATACGAGTTACAGTTGGCCGGGATATTCCCATTAACTCAGCAACCTTTTGCTGGTCGAGCCCTTGATAATCAAGCAAACGTATCGTTTCAAACTCATCTAATCCGAGACGAAGCCACTCCAACGTTCTTGCTGGAATCCCAGCCGGCTTATATACAACTGAGCCGGGCCAGCCTGAAATAAATCGATTTTTGCATGGTCTTGGCATACTTCAAATACTCTTGTTATGAACATATGTTCATAATTATTATCGTACAACTGTAGGTATTAGTCAAACTAAAAATGAAAAATAGTCATAAGATGTTACATTACAGCAAGTTACAGGCCTCTGTTTCTTGTGCCAGAAATCCCCCATTACTTTATGATATCGAGAAATTAGCTGCAAATATCGCCCAAATTTGGCTATATGAGAAGCCCGCAATTAGTCTATCAGAGAAAAAATGTCAATGATTTTGTGTCGTACGAGGTGCTTTCAAGCACATAAATAGCGCCCGCCTTACAGGCGGCGGGAATCCTGCTTTTAGCCAGGTAAGGCTCACTTCGCTTCGCCCCTTCCCCTAATGGACAGGCGCAATGAAAGCTCAAATAAAAATTCGGCCGGAGGACGAGGTTTTGCCGGAGTAAGTCAAAGGGGGTGCGCAGCAGGCAGGGCAGAGTTTTACCTGAATCCAGCGTTGTTCTGGTTCGATGACGTGAGAAGGCTTACTTAAACGCAGACAAAACTATCCGCCAAATCCTGGCAGTACCTTTATCCGTTACATCCAGGTCATTACTGTATTGCTCGTGATTGCCCTGGGCTTCCGGAGTGACCATACGCACAAAGACAAATTCATTGGCTGGGTCTACCAAACAGATATTGTGATAGGCCCCCAGAAATCCGTAACCGGATTTATCCACACCTTCAAAAATACCGTTGGAGTTTACAAACATCTGGAATCCGTAACCTCGGCGGCGAAAATCATCCTGGCCCGGTGCCACGGGAATTTTCTGCAGGAGGGGGTCGTTTACTGTCGCCTGGTTAATAAAGTTTTCGCTAAGTAATTGTTTCCCGTTCCAGCGGCCTTTATTAAGATAGAATTGGCCGAATAGGCCTAACTCACGGGCGCTGATAAGAACGCTGCGCCAGCCCAAGCAGTCGCCCTGGCGTGAACGGAGCCAGTCTGCTTCCACTATTCCTACTGAGTTAAGAATACGTTCGCGTAAAAACACTATGGGCTGCTTTCCGGTTATTCTTTTAACTATTATAGATAAAGCATGGGAGGTTGCCTGCTCATAGGACCAGGCGGTGCCCGGTTCTCTTTCCATTGGCCAGTTCAGCATGGATTCAGTAGGGTTGGGAACTTTTGCATATTTTTCATAATCTCTTTTTAAGCCGGAAGTCATGGTTAAAAGGTTGCGAACAGTAATATTTCGTTTTTCGTCAGTATCCCATTCCGTCAAAATTTTACAGGCTGGTTCGTCAATTTTCAGTTTCCCGTCATCGGCCAGTAAACCAATTGCGGTGGCGGTAAAAGCTTTGCCGGCCGAATAAATATCAAAGCGAGAATGGGGGCCGAAATCATTCCAGTAATGTTCCCAAACCAGTTTGCCTTTTACAAATAAACAGGCGGCACCGGTTTTATTGGCACCCAGGAGTTGGGTCAGTTCATTTTCGAGAACCTCAGACTTTAATCCCATTTCTTCCGGGGCAGCAGTTTGCAGCCGGACAGTTGTCGCCTGGTCCATACCTGTGATTGGCCTGGAACCGGCATTTTGACTGCAGGAGGTGATGAGGGTAAGAACAATTACTGACAGAAGCACAGATAATTTAAGGCGTAATTTCATGTGTGAGACTCCCGGTTTAATCTGACATTTCCCATTTACACGATTACAAAACATAATTCACACCTGTCGATGTTAATAATTTTATCCAAATCACCTTGATGGTTCAAGGTGATTTTTGTAAAACTATTTATTTGTATTAAGGAAATTGTGTTTTATTGTAAAACTCTAATGGAGTAAATGGGAGATGTCGGGTAAGGGTTCTATGAAACAAAAAGCTGCCAGGCCAGATTGGCTTGTACTTTTAATAACCGGTCTTGTTACGACTATATTCGGTATCTTCTCGTTTAAGTTTATTTCTGTCGGACGTTGGTTGCATCCGCTGATAATGATCGGCGTCTGGCTTTACTGCTACATATATGCACCGAGAAGCTATGAGATACGCGGCGATTTTTTGATAGTGAACTTTCGGATTGGCTCAAAGCGGTTTGGTCCAATTGTAAGCTGTCAGACTACCAAAAGTCGAGGCATTGTAGGGCTTCGCGTTTTTGGTAATGGCGGGCTTTTTGGTTATACCG
>CAZTKW010000334.1:0-4611 GCA_964614315.1 uncultured Pirellulales bacterium | reverse complement strand
CTTTTAACTGTTGCTTGATATTGGGCAATCTGCTCAAGGGGCAATTCAATCTTATTTAGAATGCCTTTCTCGCTGAGTTCAAGGAGCTTGTCAATTTTCTCGGCAATCGGCTTATTTGGTTCCGGCCTTACCAAACTCACGAGCTGAACAAGATATTCTGCAGGCTTTTCCCACCCGCGCTCTTCAAACCTGTTTGCAGCTTCATGCATCTCCAACAGCAGGGGCCATGGACTGTTCGAATCGGGATTGAGGAAGCTTCTGATATCTTCAATGGCTGCAAGTCCTTTTTTAGTGTTATCGCCATCACCGGGAGTGTCCACTATATACTTAAATTCCATACCTTCGTCTTTGGCGAAATCATAAGGATATCCTGCTGCTTTAATGCTTTTCAGCATCGTTTGCAGGTGTTGATCTTCACGCCATCGCTCCGCCCTCAAATTCCCCATTTTCCTGTTTAAGCCCAATCCCTGCTCGTAGAGGTCGCCGACCCAGGCCTGATATTCGTCGCAAAGCTGCTTCCATTCTTCTATCGTTGCCGGAGTTCCCCTTGGCCAAAATATCACCAAGGCAACGGCACAAATGGTGACTATAATGGCTGCTGCGATAATCCGACGAGGTGAAAGAAATGGTTTTGCTATTTTTAATTGAGCCAGGTCTTCTAAAACGGTTTCAATTGTTATCGTACCCGGTTTTGCAGCGGCGTTTAATAAACGGTTGCACAGATTTCTCCATGAGGCGGCGTTTCTTCCGAGACTTCGCCATTCTTTTGAATCAGGTGCTTGCCAACCACCCACACGGGGCGATTGTTGGTGTACTACAAGCTGATAGATGATCTCTGCGATAGCTCGTAAGTCGCTGTCCCAGTGCACTTCAGTGTCGACAAGCTCATCCGGGAGGGGATCACATATAACTATTTTTCGCTGTGAAATATCTTCCGTTCCAGTAATCAGAACATTTGTGGCTTTGAGGTTTCCATGTGGCCGTCGGCAAGACTCTTTTAACTCCATAAGGCCCTTAGCAACCGACTCCACAATGTCACTCAGTACCTTAGTACTCAGCTTGAGACGAATATCAATGAGTTGCTGCAGCGAATGCTCATATTTCTCAGTAACGTAGAATGCTCCCCCGGGGCTTGAGCCGAACTGGTGAACTGGTGCCCAATGTTGAGCACTACCAGCGGCTGCTTTTTGCTGTGCTTCAGTGCTTTTGAGAAACAGGTCAATTTCAGTTTTTGCCTGTCCTCCCTCAAGTAATAGAGCAGGCGGCTGAAAAACCTTAATGGCAAACTTTTCTACAGCACTTTCTGGAGCCCGCCCGGTATAAACTGTAGTATATCCCGTCCGATGGATTTCACGGACGGCCTCAAAACGGCCAAAAGTTGCCATTCGCTCACTACCTTATCTTAACCCGATAGGGTGAAGTTTTATTCACATTCTGGTTTGGGAACGGTCAAAGAAACGATTTTGCTGCTATCGATCTCAAGCTTGATTTCGGTTTGTAAAAGCTCCCAACATTTTGAGTTTGGAGCTGGCAGCTGCAGGCGCCTCGCATCAGCGTTACCATCCATGTCTGGAAATATTCCGGGTAGGTCCGCCAGGATAAATAAGTATTCGGCTTTCCGTTTCTTCTTCCACACCTTCTGGATCGGCTCTTTTTTGCCAAGTCTTTTTTCGCAGGGCTCTTGTCCGAAGTGGAACACGTGTGTATACTCCTTAGCACTGTCCCTCAGCTGGTTTTTTGGTTGCCAGTATTCGGTCATTGACACCTGTTCCCACTGTTCCTTCTCGGACCTGTTGACACCAACCAGGTGGACCTCAACCGATTTTTTACAAACATCCTCAGTTGCTGTAAGACTAATAGACCGATTTCTTGGAATCCCACTACAACCTCCTACTATCAGACCAACCAAAAGAACCCCAAAAATTTTGTATTCCCACAGTGCTGTATTCATCGGCAACTCCCTTCATTCTTCAAATTACTTTTACAATGTTTGTTTACTTTAGCAAGAAGAATACTCAATTTGTACTCTTTCCGCCATCAAAACCTAAATAAGAAACTTCTGGATTACAGAGGCGATTTCCTGGTTGGATTTCCAGTCTGCAACGATGAAGCTGCGTGTTCTTAATATGAGATTATCCAAATCGCTCGTCGTTTTTTCAAAGACCTTGTGGAGGCCACCTTGCGGGGCGTCACCATAGTCCTTGCACTCACTGCAGGGCCCTGGTCCCGGAAACATCCGCAAGACGGTTGCCAGCGTTGTCAACCATAATTCAGAAGGGATAAGACTAAAAGCCTCGTCCGGTTTTATCTCATCGAAAGCCAAATGGTGCGGCCCTAAAGCCTGGCGCCATCTTTGATCTGCCTTGAAGACTTCGCTTATCTGCTGTTCTAAGCTGGCGGATTCATCATACTCCGCTTCGATTTGGTGGAGCAAGCTCAACGTCTCATCAAGGGTTACAGGCAGGCTATTGGTGTTGTCGACAAGAAGAATTCTAACGGCCATTACCGCCAACGAATACAGGTCGTAAGGACTGCTCAAAAGTGGTATGATCTCGAACGGTACATCGGCGACGGGTACTCCTTCGGCATTGCGCAAGTGTGAGATTCTGGTTTCATGTACATTCTGTGCAACCGTACGGAAACGCCACTCGCCGGCGGCCATCGCCGAATCTTTTTCCAGGTGAGCGTAAAGATTGATGTTACCGCAAGCCAGATTAAGTCGAAACCACACTAAGTCGTTCCTCGCCATCTCTATTCGTTCCTGAGTAGTGAACGTTCCTTCAGCGACGGTTGTATCGCTGGTGTCGGGTAGAACCTGCCGAATTCGGACCGAGGCTTTTCCTTGCGTCGGCAAGGAGGTGACCAGCGGACGGTAGACCGATGTTCCGGGTGTCCGTGCCGGCAAATAGTACTTGAAATCGCTCTTTTCTATCGTTAAAGGAACTGCATCGCCTGCATCATTTAACACAGCCCTCGCTGTCCAGAAAAAAGGCAGCCCCCGCCCGGCCTCTCCCAGTTCGACCTGCCAGCTCTCAGGGCTGATATTAAGCAGTGGCCTCTGCAGATGATAAATCAAGTAACGCACCGACGATACAATATCGGCCAGCAATCTGAGCTTCAGATGTAATGTTTCTATCAATCGGCCGGAACGACCCTGGGTTTCCAGGAAAAGCCAACCGTCTGCGCTTAGGGCCGGCTCGTCTTTGCTCAATGCCTTGAGCGCCTCGCCGAGATTAAGTATGGACCTTCCATGTTTTAAACCGTCCCATGGTTTGCCGCTAAGGATATCAACGAAAGTGTCCAGCTTAATTGGGACATATTTCTTTACCAGCATCAAACCGGCCTGTGGATTCAGAGGGATGATGCAAGCAGGGTCGCCGCATATCTCGGACATCGGTTTTGTAGAATCGTTGGTGGGGGCACCCGGTGTAACGGGTACCAGCGGTGAATCACCGCCGAGTTCCGGCACGTACAGGTAGCGATGTAACGAATTGCCATAGCTTGGCAAACCCTTCTGCTGCAGCAGGCCCTCATCTGTGCACAGCTTCCAGGCTGCACCGGAATTAGCTTCCAGTGGATGAACCGGAGATTTTTCTGAGAGATCAAGGAAGGTCGGTAGTGGCTGCTGAGATTCCCACCCGGTCTTGACTATTGCGGCCCCTTCAAGCTCTTCCAAGGCCTGACATTGCCGGCACCAACGGTTATCCAACATGGCGTTCGAAAGCACTTGGCGAGCTGCGGATACCGTATCGACCAGACTTCCACTATTCTGAATCCACAGCTCGAGCCATTCTTGCACTTGCCCACAGCTATCAACAATACATCCGAGAAATACGCCAGCATCCATCGTATTACGAATTGCGACAAGGTGGCCGCCAACAGCGTCCGGATCATTCTTTACTAATACGCAAATCTTCAGTACTACCGACTTTTGGTCCTCAGAAATGGGTATGGCAACGTAGCCCTCGGGCAATGCTTTAAGGCGGCTTTTGGTGTTAGAAAATGACACAGGTAACTTACCTTAAAAACTATCGACTCATTTTATTTAATACTCGACAATCGGTCCACCTACCTGGCTGCTAAGGCCATTCAAGGTCATTTGAAACCTATTCTATCAATTTGCAATTCGCTGTCAAACAATATATTGTGTTGCCAAAGGAGTTTTTTTCGGTAAGCTTTGATTGGGAAAAGTTCTTGAATATTCTTTCGTGGCGCGTTACGATTACTCAAGACTTTGTCGTTGCTCAGAAACGCAACCCCAGGAAACTATAAAAGAGCGTTCTTATATTAAGCTGGTTTATGTCAAGTTCGTATTATGGAGTAAACTGCCATGTCTATGCAATTTTCATCGGAAAAGATGGAGTTTCAATTGGGTACGCAAACCTCATTTGCTCCCCGCAAAGCCAAAGATGACACGCCGTTTTCCATAGCCATACTTGCTGATTTTAGTGGCCGTGGTAATCGCAGCCTTTGCGAAACAGGTCCTTCGCTTGCGGTTCGCAAGCGTATGGCAGTGGATGTGGATAACCTGGATGACCTGCCGATGAAACTTGGCTGCGAGATTCATATTCCTCTCGGCAGCAGGGAAGGACCTCTTATACCCCTCCGATT
>CAZTKW010000333.1:0-4627 GCA_964614315.1 uncultured Pirellulales bacterium | reverse complement strand
AGCTTTTGCAAACAAGAAGCGATAAGCATACCAGTTGACAAACTTTGAGTTTAGAAGGCCACAGAGATAGTTAGGGTGGATAGAGGGAACGCACTCTAACTGGTTTACTGTATCAAGAATTACATAGTGCTCACGGTCTTTTTCAGGTAGGACCGTCGAAATTATTTTAATGTGGTCGATTGGATTTTGGACATGAGCTACAATATTTTGTGCAAGAAGGCTATTGGGTTTTACAAATGCCCTATCGTCTTTGACAGCGGAACAGGTTACCCTATTATTCTTATCAGATCGAATACGCCAACGTTGAAGATGTCTGCCCCCGAGAGCAAGCATTTCCCCAGTTTTAGTAATTACGCTCTGGAGCATCGCTCCGCGTCTATTTTTAGCGGCAAAAGAGAGAGAAACGGAAGATTTCCTTAAACGCCGGGCGAGCGCGACTTCCGCAGGTGAAACACCATTTAATATAAAGCCGAAATCATTAACAAGAGACTTATTTATAGCGCCAAGATGCTTAATATTAATGCCTTGACGGATACAGCAATTATAAGTTTGAGTGTTGTGTTTCTGCGATAAGAGCACGACGCATTGTTCCAACTTTACTTGCTTCCAAACCTTTGAAACGTCTGCGATAAGATCCAAGTTCGAAAGTATTATCTGACGTAACTTACGCCAATTCGAAGCATATATAAATGGTTTAGGAACTATGAAACTAAGTTGCCCTGTTTCGGTAAGTAACTTGATGCTTAGTTCAATAAAAAGGGCAGCCGTATCGGTGCTACCGCAATTGCTGGCCTCTTGGAGGTATTTACGCTCGTCTTGGTTTAATTTTGCACCGTAAGGAGGATTACCGATGACTATGTCGAAGCCCGGATTTTTTCTGGAGAAGATTTGAGGGAATTCTTTTTTCCAATCAAAGGGATTAATTTTGTTTCTCAGCTCATCGGTGATTTGTTCTGTGTCGAGGTCATCGAAGAAATCGGGGCCGATGAGGGAATTGCCGCACTTTATATTGGCGGCCAGGTCGGGGAGGGCACGTTCGTGGAAAATTTTGTAGGTTTGACCGATGGTTTCGCTTGTCTCGCCTTCGAGGACCTTAAGAAGGAGGCTTAATTTTGTAACCTCGACGGCCTGCGAGTCGATATCGACGCCGTAGATATTGTTCAGGAGGATTTTTTTCTTTTCAGCGATAGTAAGGAACCACTGGCCGCCCCTGCCCTGATAGATTTTCTTTGTGTGCTTTTGGGGGTCATTCTCAACGTACCAGTCGCGATGGAAATTCAGCAGATATGTATATGCACCCAGAAGAAAAGAGCCTGAGCCACAGGCGGGGTCGAGGATTTTCAATTTTGAAAGAACTTTCGGTGTTTTGGCTTCGCAGAGTTTGCCTACGGTGTTTTTTACAATATAGTCAACGATATAGTCGGGAGTGTAATAAACACCGCCGGCTTTTTTGACTTCGGGTTTTTCCTCGATTTTTACCTGCCGTGCGGAAGTGAGGCGGATAACTTTTCCGAGGAACTGCTCATAGACATTTCCGAGAATTTCAGCGGGGAGGACAGAGAATTCGTAAGGGCACTGCGGGTAATAGAGGCTTCGAAGAATCCATCCAAGCTGTGTGTCATCGATAAGGATGTTCGGGGTGAGTTCATCGGGGGGTTCGGCTCGTCCTTTTTCGGGGCGAAAATGGAAGAGGCCGGAATTGTACTTATCGTCAGCCTGCTCAAAGACCCGGCATAATCGCGGGTAAATGTCCCTGCCATTTGCGAGGGTCTGCAACTGGCTATAAGTTTCGATGCCTCTATCCTCGCACATTCTCAGAAAGAGGATTCTATCGATAGTTCTCTGAACGGCAAAATTTATTTCGTGCCTTGATAATGTTCTGTTGCGCAGTGCAATACTTCTGGCCAGCATATTTCGCCATTCTTCGATTTCGGCTAGGAACTCGATGTCAACGGTGTTTGTTCCACGCTTGCCTTTTGTAGTTTTGGCGAATTTATCAAAAGAGCCTTTAAGTATTGCATCCCTGCTGAAAATGCTTTCAATTTTGTGCCAGTTGTCGGGGTAATCTTTATAGTTGAAATAAAAAATGCGCGCGGCACCGGCCTTGTCGTTTTGCTTCGGGCGCATCCTGCAATCGTAAACAGCAAATTCCTCGAAATCGGTAAGGATGGATAAAGGCAGCTTTGCGCTCCAGGCATAGCGGCGGAGCTGGTAAGCTGGGTGCGGGTCGCCTTTAATATCGATGGATGGTTTTTTTGCTTCAAGGAAGAATTTGCGGGTTCCACCAATACGGAAGCAATAATCGGGCGCTTTTGTGTATCCGCCAATTTTAATTGCGTCTTCGTGTATGACGTCCTTATACGCTTGGGCGTAGCCTTTTTCGTTGGCTACATCCCAGCCCAGCGCACAAAAAAGCGGGTCAATGAATTCGCGGCGAAGCTGAGTCTCGTTGTACTGCTGGTTTTTGTATGCTTCGATATTGCGTTCAAATCTTTCAATAAGCTGAAGCACCTGTTCGGGAACGGCCATTATTTCTCTCCTGTATAATCGAGAACCCCGAGCTACGAACATCTAAACTTAATTTGCACATTATACCTATTTGGGATGAATGGACAAGGATTTATTAGGATTCAAGTTAAAAGACGAACGGCCAATACTTAGTACCTGAGGCACAGGGGCACAGTGGGCAGAGCAGGGGGGGGCAGCGGTAGAATTCTGGTAAAAAAATCCAGCAAAATGTTGACATAGGAAGGGGGTAAGCGTTTTTTTTCAAGAAACCACTGCAGTGAGCTTTCCGACCCCCAAGCTGTTGATAGTCCGTACAGAAATTTAAACTATACAAAACAATCATAGCCTGATATGAGTTTTCGCCAATCCCCGAAACTGCAAATACCAATAATAAAACAATGTTTTTCAAATGTCAAGGAAAATCCTGTTTTTTGCGATTTTTGGGGGAATTTTTTTTTTACGGGGGCGGCTAAAGAATAGTTTTAGTTTGATTATTGCGAACATTCAGCTATTATACGCAGCATTATGAAGGACATTCTTGCAGACAGGACGGATAGAATCGACTCAAGCGGAATACGTAAGGTCTTTGCGCTCGGGGCGACGCTGAACGACCCGATAAATTTTTCGATAGGTCAGCCGGACTTCGATGTTCCGGAGAAGCTGAAAAGGGCGGCTATAGAGGCAATCGAGACGGGCCAGAACAAGTATTCTCAGACGGCCGGTGACAGCATTTTGAAGGGGAAAATAGCCGCACAGGTGAAAGAGCGGTTCGGATGGGAGGAGCCATCCATAATTGTATCCAGCGGTGTGAGCGGGGGGCTTCTGCTGGCTTTTATGGCGGTTATTAATCCCGGCGACGAGGTAATTATCCCGGACCCTTACTTTGTGATTTACAAGCATATAATCAACCTGTTGGGCGGCAGGTGTGTGTTTATCGACAGCTATCCAGATTTCAAGCTGCCTTTGGAGAAGATATCAGAGGCTATCACCGATAAAACCAAGATGATAATAGTCAACTCTCCATGCAATCCGACTGGTGCGGTGTATTCGCGAGAGCAGATAAAAGAGCTGGCTGAGATTGCGGCGGCGAAAGATATACTGGTGATGAGCGACGAGATATATGAGAGGTTCTGCTATGACGGAGAGTGCGCGAGTATAGCAGAATATTACGAGAAAACGCTTTTGTTGGGGGGATTCAGCAAGGCCTATGCAATGACGGGGTGGCGGCTGGGTTATGTGGCTGGCAACGAGTGTCTTCGAGAGGTAGTCGAGGCAATGACGAAGATTCAGCAATATACGTTTGTTTGTGCGCCGACGCCTTTTCAGCAGGCGGCGATAGAGGCTTTGGATTACGACGTGAGTGATTTTGTGGAGGGCTACCGTCGGAAACGCGACCTGATTTACGAGGGTCTGCGTGAGAAGTTCGAGCTTGTTCGGCCGGGCGGGGCGTTTTATGCGTTTGTTAAGGCGCCGGGGGCGAGCAGCGCGACAGAATTCGTGGAAAAGGCAATCGCCAATAACGTGCTGGTGATACCGGGGAACGTGTTCAGCGAGAAAGATACGCATTTTCGAATAAGTTACGCAACCAGTGATGAAAAGATAGAGCAGGGCGTTGAGACTTTGTGCAGAATAGTTTAAATGATATTGATTTCGAGCAAGAAAAAGATTCGCAAAGTAAGTTTTTAATCTGGCAGACGGACAGAGGTAATGCAGGAGGCAATTTTTGAGCGCCAGTTGTATAATAAAAATATTACTCAGCGTAATCGGTGGGCTGGGCATATTTCTTTTAGGTATGAAGAATATGTCCGAGGGCATGCAGGCGGTCGCCGGGGCCCGGATGCGCAAACTCATCAACGCCGTCACGAATAACCGTTTTGTCGCGTGCGGAGTCGGAATAAGTGTAACCTGCCTGATTCAGTCAAGTTCTGTGACGACCGTGATGGTGGTTGGAATGGTAAATGCCGGACTGATGAGCCTAAGACAGGCGATAGGTGTTGTACTCGGGGCAGATATAGGGACAACAATTACGGGTTGGATACTTGTACTGCAAATTGCGAAATATGGTCTTCCGATTATGGGTTTTTCGGCATTCTTTTTTCTATTTTCCAAGAACGAGCGA
>CAZTKW010000332.1:0-4635 GCA_964614315.1 uncultured Pirellulales bacterium | reverse complement strand
AACTCCAGTTAAAACTGGAGGAACTGGCCGGAAAGATCGAGGCTCTCGAAGCGGAGAACGCGGAACTGAAAAAGCTGATACCGGCGCCCGCCCCCGCCGAGGAACCGAAGGCCGAGGAACCGAAGCCGGCAGCAGGCGGCGAAGAGAAGCCGGCCGAGGAACCGAAGCCGGCCGAGGAACCGAAGGCCGAGGAACCGAAGCCGGCCGAGGAGACACCGGCTGCGACGGCCGAGTTCGCGGAGATGGACACGCGGATGAAGACGCTGGAGCGGGAGAACATGGCGCTGCGGCTGGAGCGCAGACGGGAGAAGGTCTCGAGCTTCGCCGACGGGTTGGCGGAAGCCGGGAAACTGCTGCCCGGCCAGAAGGCGGCCTTCGTCGAGATCGCGATGGGACTGGACGACAGATCGGTCGCGGATTTCAGTGACGGCGCGAAGACGGTGAAAAAAACGCCGTTCGCCGCATTCCGCGATTTCGCGGGCAGCTACCCGAAGATCATCGACTACGCCGAGCAGTCGAGGCCGGAAGGCCCGGAGTCGGTGGAGTTCGCGGAACGGGAAGCGGACAGGTACTACGATCAGCATCGCGCCGAGATGAAGGGCGTGACGCGGGAGTCGTGGCGCGCGCAGTATCCGTTCATGAAGCTGGACTGACGTTACGACGCGAAGCATCGTAACGATAAACGGAGATCGCGCCGGGCGCGATCGAGGAGAGGAGAAATCAATGGCGGCATTGACGCAGGCGAAAGTACCGCAGTATTACGAGGACGGCACGGAGAAAGACGCGCCGGTATCGTCCGGCGTGACGATCTACGAGGGCGCCCTGGTCAACTACGACGATGCGGGCTACGTGAAGGCGGCGACGGCGGACGACGCGGAGTGGTTCGCGGGCGTGGCGCTGGAGTCGGTGGACAACTCCGCGGGCGCGGACGGCGCCAAGACCTGCCGGATCAGGCTCGACAAGCCGCACAGGGTGGTATCGAGCGGGCTGACCCAGGCGGACGTCAACACGAAGGTCTGGATCGCGGACGACCAGACAGTAACGGGGACGCAACCGAACGCCTCCGTGCTGTGTTACTGCGGCAACATCCACGAAGTAGTCAGCGCGACGGATTGCTTCGTTGACATCGGGCCCGCCGTGAAGGCGGGCAGGGCATAGGCTGTAGGGGCGCGATTCATCGCGCCCGACCACAAAAGTAGTAGGTAGTAGGTAGCAGGCAGGAAACAAAACAAGGAGGGAGGAAAACCGAAATGGCATTAAACACAAGGGCGGCTTTGCTGGTAAAGAAGTCGCTTGATTTTTACGACAAGACGAAGCGATTCATCGACGCGATCGCGGCGCCGAACGCGCTCGAGGGAACGGACAGCGCGGACTACGGGTGGATCGACAGGCTGCCGGGTTTCCGGGAGTTCAAGGGCGAGCGGCTGGTGTCCGGAATATCGGACAAGAGCTACATCGTCGTGACGGGCGAGTACGACGAGACGGTGGAAGTGCCCGCGAAGGACTGGCGGTTCGGCCGACTTTTCAACGCGAACACGCTGATGGCGGAGATGGGCGCGGACGCCGCGAAGTTCCCGGACCTTCAGGTGGCGGAAGTCCTGAAGAACGGGGAGACGCTGACGACGTTCGACGGCGTGGCCCTGTTCAGCAGGGTCCACGACGACGGGCTGGGCAGCCTGGACCAGGCGAACCTGATAAGCGGCACGGGCGTGACGGTGACATGTCTCTGCACGGACTGGGACTCGGCCTGCGAGGCGATGATGGGCCTGCAGCTCGGGCTGACCGGGCCGGACGACGCGCGGAAACTGGGCGTGCGGCCGAACGCGGTGATGGTGAAGACGGTGGCGATGGAGCGGAAGTTCAAGACGATTTTCGGTTCCGATAAAATAGGCGCCGTCACCAACACGTACAAGGGAGATATTCCGCTGGAGAATATCTACCTGAACCCGGACCTCGACGTGGACGCGGACTGGTTCGCGTTCCATAAGAGCGACACGGGAGTGAAGCCGCTGCTGTATCAGTTCATCACCGGGCTGGGCGGCGGCGAGGGCGAGTCGAAGATCGTGGCGATGAAGGACGGCCTCGAGATATCGTACCTGGGGCCGGAGACCGAGCACGCGTTCTGGAAGAAGAGCATAGTGTTCGGGGCCACGCTGCTGATCAAGGTGGCGCCGTGGTTCTGGCCTTACATCATCAAGGTCGACGCGCAGTCGTAGTGAGCAGGGTCCAGGGTACAGGGTCCGAAGACTGAAAATAAAAGGATGCCGGGGAGCGGATGTCCGAGACGCTCCCCGGCGAGTCCTTTTGTTGGAAGGAAGAACGTTACGACGCAGAGCATCGTAACGAGAGCCACGAAGAAAGCGAAGGAAGAAAGGAGTCTGAATATGGAGCGGACTGAAAAATATTCAGTGCGGGTGGTGCCGACGTATCAGAGGGACAAGGTACTGTTTCGAGGCAGGACCTTCACGAAGGACGGCGACTGGTACGAACTGAACGAGGCGGACGCCGCGGCGGTGATAAGCCACCCTCACCTGAACGTGATGCACGCGCAGGAAGAAAGCAGCGAGGAAGAAGCCGCCGGACAGTTACTCGGCGACATGACGCGCGCGCAACTCGAAGAGTTTGCGGAGATGATCGGCGCGGAGGTTCCGAAAGGTCCGAAGGCGGCGATCATCGAGGCGATCGAGAAACACCAGGCGGAGCAGGCTCCGAGGCCGGGGCAGACGCCGGAGGGCGGGCCGTACTACGGGCAGCGCGTTGAGCGCGGAGAAGAGGGAGAAAGGAAGTAGCGAGCATCGTAACGAGAAAGAACCCTTAAAAAAATGCCTTACTATAAGGTAAAAGCACGACTCATTCCTATCGAGGGCGAGACGGCGCCGACTGTCGCGGCGCCGGACGTGGACTGCCGGTATCGTGTTATCCGGCCGCATCGCGTCCACGATGACTGTTTTATTATCGAGACGGAAAAGCCGCTGAAATCTTTCGTGGAGGAAGTTCACCCGGATGATCCGGTGGTGCGGTCGCGCGTCGCGTGGTGGGGCAGGTGCGCGGCGGACGCGAAGGAACAAAAACGGATGCGTGATAACGCTGAAATATCGGGAGTGAAAACAGTTGGCAAACACATATAATGCCGTTGGAAAATATTTCGATATTGATAGCGCCGATGTAAACGTTGACGGACTCGCCGCGCTCAAAGGTTCCGACCCCGCTGCCGACGACTTGATTTACACATCTGAAGATTTTCGCACTACCGTTGATCGGGACATGGCGTGTAAGTCGTTTTACACCGGAGACAATTATGCGGGCACGGCGGCGGTTAAAACCGGACATGTGAGGGTTACGACCGGCGGCGCCGCGGCGAGCGTAACGCTTACGCTTCATACGGCAACCATTCACAAAGGATTTGAGGGCGAAGGTACAACATCAACCATTGAATTGATTGGTACGAGCGATACGCACCGCGCAATCGTAACCTGTAACACCGTTGACAAGGTAACCAACTACTATATGAACGGCTGTGTTATAACGTCGAACTGGGGTGAATTCAGAGGCATATATGCCATCTACGGCGGCGCGGCAAACAGCTTCCCAAACACGCTTTTTGACAACTGTTATTATGATATTTATTTTGACAATACTATACGAACAAAACCGACTTCGCTGGCCGGCGCGAAATCAAAGGGAAGCGTCATAGGAATATACGATGGGACAACAACGCTGCCTATCGACTGGGGCAATTTTTTTACCACGAATGAAATAAAATTTAGCGGTACGGCAAACGGCTCCTCCGGGGCTTTTTATAAGTTCGGCGCAAGTGACGTTACTGGAATATCCCGCTATCAGTATTTGAGATTCGACGCAGATTCGATTACAACCGCGCCGGAGTGGGACACGACGGAGGGCATACAGACGCTGACGGCGGAGGACAACTGCACGCTGACGGCATCCTGGAACGGGGCGACGCACGGTACGGGCGACGCGGTGAGGTATAGGATTTACGTTCGCGCGGGCGCGGCGCCGGACTCGTTCGGGGTGTCGAGCGAGTATTACCTGGGTGAGACGGCGGACACGACGTTCGTGCTCGGCGCGGACGCGGCAGGCGCGGCGCTGGTGAGTGGGACGACCTACCACGCGATCGTGCGTGCGGCGACGGCGCTGAGCGATGAGGACGAGAACGAGGAGAGCCTGAGCGCGGAGGCGGCGCTGGCGGGCGTGGTCGTCAATATCAATACAGCGGTGTCGGTGACGGCGGAGGTGGACGCGATAGAGGTGGCGGTGAAGGTAGCTTAGAAACATCGGGTGTAGGGTATCGGGTGTCGGGTGTCGGGGAAAGCGTTACGACGCGGAGCATCGTAACGAGGGCCACTACTTAACCGAAGGGGCACGAAGGAAAGATGGACGTTTACGAAATATATTCCGGTAATACGGATACGTTTAATTTCACGCTGACTGACAGCGCGGGCGATGCTGTGGACCTGACGGATGCGACGGTGACGTTCACGGCGTCGGAGAAGGTTGACGCGGCGGCGGCGGCATGGTCGAAGGAGTGCACGCCCGACGAAGACCCGACGACGGGCAAGTGCAGCGTGACGATGACGGCGGAGGATACGGCGACGCCGGGCGAGTACACAGCGG
>CAZTKW010000331.1:0-4646 GCA_964614315.1 uncultured Pirellulales bacterium | reverse complement strand
TCACACATAAACCGTATTCGCATATTTGCCGGGAACGTATAACTCGTCTCGTCAATGTAAACAGTCGGGTTATAGGGATTGCCGTTTTGAAAGTCAGTTCCACTGACCCATGTTTTTACGGTCTGCCAACTGGTGCCGTTATAGTACTGCAGCCAGAAATCCTCGCCCGATTCCATACTTATAGGTATGTACCAGAACTCAACCTTAATCTGTGTATAGCCCGGCGCGTCAACATCAATTCCATTGGTGTAATAGAACGACGATGCCACACCGCTGTTGTCCTGAATATCGGCTGCGTTATTTCCCTGATGGGCATATGTGCCGCCGGTATATAACAGACAGTCGTCGCCGCCATCAGTGTAGCTGCCCCAGCCGGACTCGAAGTCATCGTAAGTCAGTTCTGTCCATTCAGGTGCTGCCACTGTAGTGAAACTCCAGACGGCGCCGGTTGTTGTGCCAGCCTCGTTGATTTCATCGATACGCCAGTAGTATGTAGTATCGTTGGACATTGTACCGGGGTCAAAAGTAGTGGCCGTCTGGTTGCCCTGGAAGGTACCGGGGCTGGTTGTGCCAAAGTACACATCGCTTGAAGTAGAACCGCTTCCGGCCGTCCAACTCAAATCAACATCAACGCTTACATCCGTTGCACTATCGGCGGGGCTTGGATTGGAAGCCTGGCCGGGAGGCGCTACGCCGGTGGAATATGATACAATCAGCTTGGGCCTGGTAGAAGAATCATTAGCATCGGTCGATGCGAAGTACCGACAACTATCCACACTTGCCACAGCATCGGAGTTAACGAGCATTCCATAGTTGCTCGAAGGTGTAGTCACCCAGTCCTGGACCATATCGGTTACGCTCCAGGTTTTGTACACATTATTTGTGGCGTCGACTACCTGTGTGTCTTCAGCGGCGGCGATGTCGGACCGACCGCCATTGGCACCGCCTGTCCAGCTATTAGTGCCGTCATAGGTATTCCATGTGCAGGCTGAAATTACCGGATTGACATTGATTATTTTATGGACACCGATATCATAAGAGTTGTCTCCCTGCTTTGAAACCTGATAGAGATACAATGTTGCCCCGGTAACCGTAGCAGAAGTTGGGATATCGGTAAGGTCCCATTTGATAATGGTGGTGTTGGCGATGGTATCCGCCGGCCAGGTATAGGTATGCAAAGTAACATCGGTTGAGTAATTGACAGAGCCGCCTTCGCCTACATTTGTGTATGTGTCTTCTATTGTTCCGGGATGGTCGGTGTTTGTGGCATCACCAAATTCCTCAGTTACCTGTCCGCCATCTGTTACCGTCGTGAAACTCCAGACAACGCCGGTAGTTGTGCCGCTGGTGTTGATTTCATCGATACGCCAGTAGTAAGTGGTATCATAAGCCATTGTACCCGGGTCAAATGTTGTTGCGGTCTGGTTGCCCTGGAAGGTTCCGGGACTGGTTGTGCCGAAGTAAACATCGCGACTTGTCGCGCCAGAGCCGGCGGTCCAGCTTAAATCAGCATCGATATCTACATCAGTTGCGCTGTCGGCAGGACTCGGATTTGTTGCCTGTGAAGGGGCAGCGACGATAGTAGTGAAGCTCCAGACAGAACCGGTAGTAGTACCTCCGGTGTTGATTTCATCGATACGCCAGTAATAGGTGGTATCGTTTGACATTGTTCCCGGTTCGAAAGTGGTGGCGGTCTGGTTGCCCTGAAAAGTGCCGGGGCTTGAGGTCCCAAAGTAGATATCGCTTGAGGTAGAACCAGTTCCTTCGTTCCAGCTTAAATCAGCATCGACATCGACATTTGTTGCGCTGTCTGCCGGGCCTGGGTTAGTAGCCTGTCCGGGGGGCTGCGGTGCGTCTTGGGTTGTGAAGGTCCAGACATTTCCGGTAGTAGTACCAGCGGCATTGATTTCGTCGATACGCCAGTAGTAGGTTATATCGTAACTTAGTGTGCCCGGGTCAAAGGTGGCTGCGGTCTGGTTGCCCTGGAAGCTGCCGGGACTGGAAGTTCCAAAGTAGACGTCGTGAGAAGTGGCAGCGGAACCTGCTGTCCAGCTAAGAGTTGCAGATGTGCTGACATCAGCAGCGGTGTCGTTCGGGTCGGGATTTGTCGCCTGGCCGGGAGTACCGGCGATATATGTCACGATAAGCTTCGGCCGGTAAGGGGTGTTACTGTCTTCGGTTGAGGCAAAGTACCGGAAACTATCAACACTTGCCACATCGTCGGAGTTGACCAGCATACCGTAGTTGCTCGCCGGTGTGGATACCCAAGCCTGAACCATATTGGTTACGCTCCATGTTTTGTATTCACTGTTGGTGTTGTTGACAGACGGCGTGTCTTCGGCTGTAGCGGTGTCTCCCTGTCCGCCGTCAGAACCTCCTGTCCAGCTATTTGTTCCGTCATAGGTGTTCCATGTGAGGGAGGTGATAACCGGATTGACATTGATGATTTTATGTACCCCGATGTCGTAAGAGGTATCTCCGCCGGAATCGGTCTGGTAGAGGTAAAGCGTTGCTTCGGTAACCGTGGCAGAAGTTGAGATATCTGAGAGGTCCCACTTGATGATAATGGTGTTTGCGACGGTGTTAACAGGCCAGGTATATGTGTTTAGTCTTGTGGAAGTTGAGTAATTAGTTGTAGCGGCCCCTACATTTGTCCAGGTATCATCTATGGTTCCGGGATAGTTTGTGTCCTGTGCATCACCAAATTCTACAGTCACGGGCTGACCTGATGTGATTGTTGTGAAGTTCCAGACATTTCCGGTGGTTGTGCCGCCGGCATTGACTTCATCGATGCGCCAGTAGTAGGTGGTATCATTATCCATCGTGCCGGTATCGAAGGTCACAGCGGTCTGGTTGCCCTGGAACGTGCCGGGACTGGAAGTGCCGAAGTAGACATCGTGTGAGGTTGCTCCTGAGCCGGCGGTCCAGTTTAAATCAGCATCAACTGCAATAGCTGTAGCGCTGTCAGCCGGGCTGGGATTAGTTGCCTGAGCAGGCGCTGCAACGATTGTTGTGAAGTTCCAGACCGTACCGGTTGTGGTACCACCGGCGTTGACTTCATCAATGCGCCAGTAATAAGTAGTATTGTTACTCATAGTACCGGTGTCGAAAGTCGTTGCCGTCTGATTGCCCTGGAAGGTACCGGGACTGGAAGTTCCGAAATAAACATCGTGACTTGTAGCGCCTGAGCCGGCAGTCCAACTCAAATCGGCTGTGGTGCTTACACCTGTAGCGCTATTAGCCGGTGAGGGGCTGTTAGCCTGGCCGGGCGCTGCAATGATTGTTGTAAAGCTCCAGACATTTCCTGTCGTTGTGCCAGCGGCATTGACTTCATCAATACGCCAGTAGTAGGTCGTATTGTTACTCATAGTACCGGTATCGAATGTCGTTGCCGTCTGATTACCCTGGGATGTTCCGGGACTGCTGGTCCCAAAGTAAACATCGTGACTTGTAGCTCCTGAGCCGGCTGTCCAGCTTAGATCGGCAGTAGCGCTTACACCTGTTGCGCTATTAGCCGGGCTCGGATTGGAAGCCTGGCCGGGGGCCGCTACTATTGTAGTAAAGCTCCAGACGGTACCTGTGGTTGTGCCATATGTGTTGACCTCATCAATACGCCAATAGTATGTGGAATCGTTGGACAATGTTCCCGGTTCGAATGTATTCGCGGTCTGGTTGCCCTGGAAACTTCCGGGACTCGTCGTGCCAAAGTACACATCGTGCGATGTGGTGCCGGAGCCGGCCGTCCAACTCAAATCGGCAGTTATGCTCACAGACGTAGCGCTATTAGCCGGGCTGGGATTTGTCGCCTGCCCCGGAGGTGATGCACCTGATTCGGTTGTGAAGTTCCAGACGTTACCGGTGGTTGTGCCACCGGAGTCGACCTCATCGATTCGCCAGTAGTAGGTCGTACTGTTGGACATTGTTCCGGGTTCAAAGGTCGTGGCGGTCTGGTTGCCCTGGAGTTCACCTGAATCCGGCGTCGAATCTGTTCCGAAGTACACATCGTGAGAGGTTGCACCGGAGCCGGCGGTCCAGCTAAGGTTGGCATCAACATCCACATCAGTAGCACTATTGGCCGGACTCGGATTGGTTGCCAGGTCAGTTTGGAGTTGGTAGGATGAACTTCTTTCCTGTTTATTATTAGTAACCCATAGATAATACGGCCCGCTGCCAAGGTCAGTTAAGTCCACTTTAACCTGAATCGAACCATCACTAAGATAAAGAGGCGCCTGATATAGCTTTGTGGCCGTAGAATAATTCGAGTCATCTCCGATTTCAATTATTGCCGCCGGATATATTCTTGATGTAGAAACTGCAAGGCCATCCATCCAGTGGTCCAGGTCGAAATTTGATGTTGTTCCACAGCAATTTACTATGCCAAACAGAAGGTAAACATATGAACTGGCACTGTTTGGGGTTTCGTTCATAATCTGAGTGCCATCCAACCAGGCCTGTATTGCATATGGTGAGGTACCTTTTATACGTATTTCCATGGCATACCATCGGTCATTTTCCAACTGCCCTGATGGAATTGCATAATAATGGCTCGCTCCACCGTATGTAACGCACATATGTGTCGGGCGAACTGACCCGGCACTAGGCTGAAAATATATGTTCGAACCGCCATTAAGTGTATAAAACATTTT
>CAZTKW010000330.1:0-4655 GCA_964614315.1 uncultured Pirellulales bacterium | reverse complement strand
AAAAATCTCGATGACGAAAGATATGTACGAAAATTTACACCTCGCAGGTCTGATAGTCGATGGTCTAAATTGAACAAGAAGAGGGTCAAGAAACTCATGAGGCAAGGACTTATGACTAAATCTGGTGTTGCGAGGGTTACGGAGGCCAAGGCATCGGGGCTTTGGGAAGAATCAGAGCGACCGAAGATTTCGTTTGAAATTCCAAAGGAGTAGGAAAGTGCATTGACAAAAAACAAGAAGGCAAAGATATTCTTCGACCAGTTAGCGCCTACATACCAGAAACATTTTATAGGCTGGGTTTCTGTGGCGAAGCGACAGGAAACCAAAGATCACCGAGTCAGTGAGTCGATTGCTCTACTTAAACAAGGCAAGAAATTGGGCTTGAAATGATTGCAGAACAAAATGTTTCACTCGACGCTTAACAACGCGGGTGAACTATAGCGTTATGACTAAATCCGTTTGGCAGCCCGGGGTGTTCAAGGTAGTGTACCAAAAGGGTGTACCTGAGGCATAAGCCCACAGGGCAGGCACGTAGCACCTATGGCACAGGGGTCACAAGCACCTAGGGTACAGGGGAAGAGGGTGCCTGGGGCACAGGTTAAAAAAAGGCTGAGTTTGAGTAAAAAAAGTACCTGACCCTATCTTATGGATTCTTTTATTAACTTCTAAGTAATCTTATTTTTCTGATACTACCTTAGCTGATTTTATTAGTACGGTTTCAACAGGAACATCGGGTGTTCCACTGCGCACCGTCGTCTTAACAGCCGCTATTTTATCCACAACATCCATACCTTCAACCGTCCTACCAAAAACCGCGTATCCCGGATTGCGACCCTCGATATAATTTAGAAAGTCATTGTCCTTATGATTGATAAAAAACTGGCTGGTAGCACTGTCAGGGTCGTTCGTGCGTGCCATCGCAATAGTCCCTCTATCATTCTTCAAGCCATTTTTGGCCTCATTGACAATTGGAGCACGAGTTTGTTTTTGCCTCATATCCGCTGTGAATCCGCCGCATTGTATCATAAAACCGTTTATGACCCTGTGGAATATCGTTCCATCGAAAAAACCATCCTCCACATATCCAAGAAAATTCTTCACGGTCACCGGCGCCGCCGTCTCATCAAGCTCGATAACAATATCGCCCAGACTTGTTTCCAGTTTCACCATTTTCTGTTTGTCGTCAGTCACTTTTGTCTCCTTACTAACTTTTTCTGCTTCGACTTTTTCTTCCTGAACTTTTACTTCTTCAACTTTTTCCTCTGTCACCACAGTTGGGTTTTCGCTGCTTTCACAGCCGGTGATTAAGGCTATTGTGATTACAATCGATACCGCTAAAACAAACGTAAAAACCGAACCAAACCATAACCTGCGAGTCATAAAATATCCCTTTCAAAATAAAGTATCTGATAATTTATTCTTTAATAATCAATCATTATTCCCACTTGTGTTGTTTTATTGAAGTTAGAATCATTTCGGCGCACTCCATCGCGGCCAGGCCATCTTCGGCACTCACTTCGGGTTTGGCTGTTTTGTCGGCTACGGCCTGCAGAAACGCCTCCTGCTCAAGACGCAGCGGTTCCTTGTCGTCGATTTTGAGTTTTTCGATGTGCAGCATGTCTGTCCAGCCGGCCTTCAAGAGATTGAATTTGCCGGCTTTTTTAAGCTCCCTGACCTTCTCTACAACGTCTGTATTTGGGTCGGCCTTTATTACCGTGCCGGTCTTCTTGAAATAATCCACACTGAGATAAGCCTGACGGCTGAAAACCCTTACCTTTCTTTCGGTCTTTAAGGCCAGGCGCGAGGCGGTAATATTTGCTATACAGCCGTTATCGAAGACGAGCCTTGCGCTGCAGATATCTTCGTTATCCTCTATTACATTAACGCCGACGGCGTCGACTTTTTTAATCCTGCCGCCGGCCAGGGACAGAACAATATCTATATCGTGAATCATCACATCGAGGACAACGCCGATATCCGTCGAGCGGAACGGGTAAGGGCTGATTCGTGTGGCCTCAATAAATTTAGGCTCGATATCAAAGCGCTTCATCGCCTGAACAACCGGATTGCATCGCTCGGAATGACCGACGGCAACAACGGTTTTATGCTTTTGGGCGAGCTGCACAATTTTTCTGCCTTCTTCGACATTGGCCGCCAGCGGTTTTTCGATGAGCACCGAAACGCCGTTTTTAATGAAGATTTCGGCTAACTCGAAATGATGTATCGTAGGCGCCGCTATCGTTACTGCATCGACCATTTGGACTATTTGGGAACAATCCGTAAATGACGGGCATTTATATTTCTTAGCCAGGTGCCTGGCTTTTTGGGCATCTGTATCGACCACGGCTACAAGATCGCTCTGCGGCAGTTGATGATAGACCTTAGCGTGAATCGTACCCATTTTACCTGCGCCTATAACAGCCGTTCGTATTTTCGTATCTTTCATAGGGTTACCTGTCCGGTGTATCATCACCTGCGACTGTGTTCGACAAAAGCCGATTTATTAATGCCTGAAGGTCTCAAGGTATCTGCCGAAACGCTGTTCGCTGCTTTTGATTATTGTGTCAACCATAGCCCGGACATTTTCATCAAGGCCGTCTTCGGCTGCCAGGGCTTTTGCATTTTCCAGTACTGTACCTCCCTGACGATAGAGCCTTTTGTAGGCATCGAATATTAGCTTTTGCTGCTCATCACTTAGACCGGCCCGCTTCACCCCTCGTTTATTAATACCACGAACTATCAATGGATAATGCCCGCTGATAATCAGAAAAGGCGGAACATCATGATTAATCCCGGCAAGACCCGAGGCATAGCACCACTTGCCGACAGTTACAAACTGATGCAGCAGCACCATACCGCTGAGCCAAACTCCCGTCTCAATCCTGCAGTGCCCGCTTAGTTGCACATAGTTACTCATAACAATCTTATCTTCAAGTATGCAGTCATGTCCGATATGGACGCCTATCATAAGAAGGTTTTCATTTCCTATTTGTGTAAATTCACCCTCATATATACTCGGATGAATTGTCACCTGCTCTCGAATCGTGTTGTTATCGCCGATTACAAGTCCTCCAATTTTCGAATCAGCATCTATACCAAGCAACTGGGGCTGGCCGCCTATCGAACAATTGGGAAAAAAACTGTTATTTTGACCAATCCTGACATCTTTGCCTATCACCACATTGGCATTGAGCGTTGTACCAGCACCGATTGAAACTCCGCTGTTAATAACGCAGTTAGGCCCGATTGTAACACCATCTGCCAACTGAACATCGCTATGAACTACCGCGCTGGGATGTATCTCAGTCATGTTTTCTCTTTCTATCTGGACTTACAGTTTCTCATCATCAACAAGCATAAACTTGATTTTAGCTTCAGCAACAACTGCCTGGCCCACGATCGCCCTGCATTTACATTGTGCCGTCCTTTTTCCCATCCTGATGGTTTCAGAATCAAGAGTAAGCTGGTCGCCCGGAACAACAGATTTACGAAATTTCACATCGTCCATACCCAAAAGCACCGCCAGTTTGCCGGTATGCTCGAGTTTTTGGGCGAACAACAAACCAGAAACCTGCGCCATCGCCTCCAGAAGGAGAACTCCCGGCATAATAGGCGTGCCAGGAAAATGCCCCTGGAAAAACTGCTCATTGAAACTTACATTCTTTATTCCTCTTATTCGCGTATCGCCTTCTACCTCGATTACCTTGTCCACTAACAAAAACGGGTATCTATGCGGCAGAATTTTTTGAATTCTGCGAATATCTAAAATCGCATCAGTCCCGAAAGTCTGCATACGTTCTGCCTGATGCGCCGCCTCATACAACTTGCGAACAAGCTGCTGGTTCAAAGAATGACCGCTCTTGTAGGCGACAATTCGTCCCTTAAGCACCCTGCCCAATAATACAAGATCACCTATCAAATCCGCTATTTTATGCCTGACACATTCGTTCGGAAATCTGAAACTGTTCTTCACAGGCCCATCAGAGTTGATAACCAGAATGTCACGAGGACCAAGGTGCGTACCCATTCCGCGAGCCTGAAACTGTTTTGCTTCGGCCTCAAGGAGAAACGTTCTTGCTGATGCAAGGTTCTTTTCAAAATGTTCAGGCGTCACCCGACAACTGTAAACCTGTCTGCCAACGCCCGTATGGCCGCCATAATCAAGGTCGTAGGTAATATTTAACTCTTCGTCATCATAGGGCAGGGCATATATCGATGCTCCCCCGGAAGCAATACTAATCGGTTCGGTGATAACAAACTCTTTGCGGCCGACCTCCTGCTCGACAACACCAACGCGATTGAGTACCTTGAAAAATTCGGCGCTGCTGCAATCCGGGGCGGGCAGTTCAGCACCGTCAATTTCTATAACTATATTGTTTATCTCCAGAGCGCCAATCGCCGCCAGACAATGCTCCACCGTCTCTATACTGACAGAGCCTTTCTTAATCGCCGTTCGGCGACTTCGTTCGGCAACGTTTGGAATAACAGCGCTGATTCGAACCGGTTCAGGAACATCGGTGCGAACAAAAACCACTCCGGAATCCACAGGAGCAGGACGAAATACAACCTTAACTTCCTTGCCCCCGAACAAACCTTTGCCGGAAAGCCTTCCTTCATTTTTTATCGTCTTTTGAAGTTTCAAGTTTTTCTATCCT
>CAZTKW010000329.1:0-4659 GCA_964614315.1 uncultured Pirellulales bacterium | reverse complement strand
CTTTAGTTCATCGCGTTTGTATTGCGGCAGATGTATTAGAGACTTCTTCATAGGTTGATAGTATAGCATTTTAAGACAAAGCTACAAGGATTTATTTGGATTCGAGGTGCCTTCAGGCACGTAAATAGTGCGTGATGAGAATCGGAAGAAAATCGAGGTGCTTTTAAGCACATAAATAGCGGTACCTTCAGGCACGTAAATAACAGGCGGCGGAGGCGTCTATTCGGAACATCAAGTATTATGCAGGCGCTAAGCACCGGAGAAAATGAGAATAGTCCGAACTGACGGCAACAACAGCGGAGAGTTTAGGCGAACGGGGACAGTGTGTCGGGGGAATGTCAGGTGGTTTAGGCTGTGGGAATAAGTTACGGAGTGTAGTCATAGTCTTTGAGGGGCACCATCCAGCCGGTGCCGATGGTCCAGTCCGGCTCGTTTGCCCTTGCTTGTGCCAAATCATAGCTTCGGTGCCACTTCAAGAGCCACAGTTCTTTTAGGCCGATTTTCCTTGCGGAGAAATCGAGAAAGAGGCCGTTTATGGTCCCGTAGTGTCGCGGGATGCAGAAAACTCCCAAACAGCCGCCGTTTGCACCAGACCAATATTTTGCACCTGGATATAATGGAGGGTCCCAATGCCAGTCCCCATAACCGGTAACGAATGTTGCGTCCAGAAGCATCGGTATATTATCTGTGCCAGCAACGTCGGGACGCCTCCAGTGGTCCTGGCGCCAATCTTCACCTATACCCGGGTGATTATAAATAGAAGAGTTTGTGCCGTAGCTTCCGTAATCGCCCACCTTGCCGCCTATAAAGGCCCATGTATCAGGTCCTCCCCATGCTTCGAATGTTGAACCTTCCATATCGTCATCGGTTTTGACGGCCTCCGGGCAGCACTTAATATCCTGCCTTATATCCTGGGCACTTTCTCCTTCACCGTAGTATGGCCTCAGTGCAGCAAACCAATCCTGGTCTTGAGCCATCCAGCCCTGCATAAAATAGCCATCGTTGTCGTTGAGGAAGGCCTTAAAGATGTTGGCCCAATTTTGCAGGTTTGAAAGGCAGACGGCTTCTTTTGCCCGTCTTCGGCCGCTGGTTCCTATAGCTGCGATATTTGCGAGCAAAAAAACAACACAGGTGAAAGTTACGATAAAATCTTTTTTCGTAAAGTTAGCTTTAGATTTCATAATCTACTCGCTTGTTTATTTAGTTATGGTATATAGTCGTAGTCTTTTAAGGGCGCCATCCAGCCGGTACCGGTATTCTCCCAGTCCGGCTCGTTTGCCCTTGACTGTGCCAAATCGTATGTTCTGGCCCATTTCAAGAGCCACAATTCTTTTAGGCCGATTTTTCTTGCGGAGAAATCCATGAAAAGACCGTTAATTGCGCCGTAGTGTCGCGGGATGCAGAAAAGACCCATGTTTCCACCTGTGGCACCTGACCACTGTTTGGCTCCCGGATATTCCGGTGGTGTATCTATCCACGACGGACCAGTGCTAGGCCATATACAGTCTAAAAACACCGGTATATTATCTGCTGCGGCAACGTTGGGACACTTCCAGGTGCTCTGTCCTCCCGGGAAATTATAAATAAATGCGTTTGTGCCGTAGCTGCCGTAATCGCCCACCTTGCCGCCTATGAAGGCCCATGTATCAGGTCCTCCCCACGCTTCGAAAGTTGAACCGGACATATCGGGTTCGGTTTTGACGGCCTCCGGGCAGCATTTTATATCCTGCCTTATGTCCTCACTTTCTGTCTCGCCGTAGTATGGCCTCAGTGCAGCATACCAGGACTGACCGTCTACAGACCAACCCTGCATAAAAAAGCCATCGTTGTCGTTGATAAAGGCCTTAAAGATATTGGCCCAATTTTGCAGGTTTGAGAGGCAGACTGCTTCTTTTGCCCTTCTCCGTCCGCTTGTTCCGATGGCTGCGATATTTGCCAGCAAAAAGAGAACACAGGCGAAGGTGACGATAAAATCTTTTTTCGTAAAGTTCGTTTTAGATTTCATAATCTTTTCACTTGTTATGTTACGGATTGTAGTCGTAGTCTTTGAGGGGCACCATCCAGCCGGTGCCGATGGTCCAGTCCGGCTCGTTCTGCCTCGCCCATTCTACATCGTATGTTCTTGACCACTTCAACAACCACAACTCTTTGAGGCCGATTTTCCTTGCGGAGAAATCGAGGAAAAGGCCGTTTATAGCGCCATAGTGGCGCGAGGTACAGAAGCGTGCCATACTGCTAGTAGTCTGCAGAAAATACTGACCGTCATAGTCCGGGGGCTCGTCGGTGGGTTGCGGCCAGCCATAAATCCACAGAGCATCAAGTAACAGCGGGATTGCGTTAGCACCTTTAACATCGTTCCGCCTCCAGTAATCTTCAGAATCAATTGGGTTGTTACAAACCCAGCTGTTTATCCCGTAACTGCCATATTGACCCTTTTTAACCCATTTAGTGGTACTGTCAAACTTGCCCCAGGCTACGTCCGGAGTTCCCCTGTTTCCATCAGACATGAGTTTCGTAGCCTCTGGACATAAACACAAGTTGTACTCGGAACCATAGTAAGGCTCCCAGGCAGAGACCCAATAGTCTATATGTGTTCCGCCAGAACAATTACCTCTGTGGAAATATCCGTCGTTGTCAACCATAAACATCGCAGCTGCGCTACCAAGCTGTTTCAGGTTAGAGAGGCAGACGGCTTCTTTTGCCCGTCCTCGTCCGCTTGTTCCGATGGCTGCGATATTTGCGAGCAGAAAGAGAACACAGACCAAAGTAACGATAAAATCTTTTTTCGTGAAGTTAGGTTTAGTTTTCATAATCTGCTTACTCCTGAGTTAGCCAGTAATTTGCCAGAGCTTCGAGGTCTTCGTAATCGAGATAGAGGTTTCTGTTTATATCGCCGGTGAGATATACTCGGTCATCGACGTAATTGTAGCCGGTAAAGAGGGGGTTATAGATGGGGTTGCAGTTTTCATCGGTACAGTTTAGCCAGTCGTCGGCCAGGAGGGCAAAGTCGTCAAGGTTGACCGTTCGATTTGCGGTAAGGTCTTCGGGCCTGTTAAGTACCGATTCCTGTCCTTCACAGTCATCGCCGGTAATGGCCGATACTATATTGTTCGGAGAGTCGTTCATCGCTGTATTATCTTTCGAGTCGGTTACTATTATAGTGTTGTCCGCAGCTATTACGGGGAAATTGAGCCAGTCGCCGTCGCGCTGGAAGCGCGCGAGTTCTGCGCCGGTGTTATCAAGTACGCAGAGATAGCCGTCATCGCCGGCGGCATAAATCAGGCCGTCATCTCCTGCGGTCAAAGTAAGGCCGCCTTTAATTCCGAGTCGCGTTACCCACTTGATACTGCCGTTGGGGTCAACGGCGCGGAGATGGGAATCGTCTAAAGCAACATAAATAGTGCCTTCAGGGCTTAAAACCGGCTCAGACCAGCCGTCTGCAGTGCCGTATCTTTGGGCGTAGTCGGGGGCGAACCAGCCCGAGGATGAGTCGGCCAAATTGGTGGACCAGATAACGGCACCTGTGGCGGGCTCGATTGCATAAAGATTTGGGTCATAAAGAAGAGTCTGGTATATTGCACCATCCGGAGAGATAACCGGCGAGGCAAAAGACCAGCCGTTAGAGTCAAAGGTACAGGACCACTTTATGCTTCCATCATTGGGGTCGAGTGCATATAGATTTGGGTCATACAGGCCGGCAATATAAACGGTACCATCGGGGCCTAATGAGGGGGAGGCGAGGACAGAGCCAGTGGAGGCTGTGAAACTATTGGTATCGAATGTCCAGAGTTCACTGCCATCGTTACCGAGTGCGTAAAGTGAACCATCCTGCGAGCAGACATATATGTCGCCTTCATCGGAGACGGCGGGCGAGGAATATATAAAACCATCGGTATTGTGCGTCCATCGGATGTTTCCGCCGATAGTGACGGCGTGGAGCCTGCCGTCCCGGCTACCGACATATACTGAGCCGCTGGGGCCAACCGTAGGGCTGCTCAAGAGTGGTGAACCTGCGTCATAAGTCCATACAAGCGAGCCGTCGGCGGAATTGAGTGTATATAACTTACCGTCTTCGCAGGCAATATGGGCCCGGTTATCCACCCCGATGGTAACGCTACCTGAGACTCGCGCGGTTGTTTCAAACTGCCATTTTAGACATCCGAGTTCGGGGCCGTAGTTTTGGCTCAGGCCAGTCCTATCGAAATCGCCGCCGAGTGATTTCCATGTTGATGCAACCGCAGGATGGATAAAATCGGGCTTGATTGTGAATAGGCCGCTTTCAATACAGACAACACAGGGGTCGGGGCTGCTGGGGATAATTGAAACAAGGCATTGAATCGAATCAACAGCGGGGGGAAGCTGCCAGATGTAACTGCCGGTATTTGCGACGTTATTTTCAACCGGTATCCAATCGACGCCGTTATTATCGCTGTAAGCAATATCGACAGTTCCGGTTATGCCGTAACTTGTCCAGTTGATTTGGTGGGTGCTGTTTTGTATCCAGACTTCATCGCCCCTTGGTTTTGTTACAACGAGCATCGGTGCAAATTCATCGATGCCCATATCGATGCGACCACCAATAATTCGCGACTGACCATCCATATCGGTGCTGTTGGAGGCTCCCAGAAGATCGGGAAAGCCCGTATTGATGCAGGGTGA
>CAZTKW010000328.1:0-4664 GCA_964614315.1 uncultured Pirellulales bacterium | reverse complement strand
ATAAAGACTTAAAAAGTTATATCCCGCAGAGGCGCAGAGGCGCAGAGAAAAGAATTAAAGGCAGTTATAGTCAGCTTGGTGTTATCGGCAGTCTTTGCTTTTCAAGCGAGCTTGGCCGCAAAGAACTGCTTTCGTACACGGTTGCAGAAGACAATTGCAACTTACGCTTCCCTTAGGGACAGGCCGCCTTGTAGCTGACTAAAGTGTTAGAAGAAAGCTTGTAGCTGACTAAGAAGAAGTATGTGGAGGAATGGTTGTTAAATTGGAATGCGGAAAGGAGAAAAAGAAGCGGAGATTCATTTAGTATTTAGTGGTTTCCCGATAAATCCCGATCCCGATACAAGACATCGGGATAAATCGTGATTCGTGGAGGAAATGTATAGTATTTAGTTAGTGTGCGGATTGTTGAAATAAAAAGAGCGGAGTTTAAGAAAGGCTGTAAAGATTAACCCGGAAGGAAAAAGAGCAAGGGGAAATTGATACCTAATCAATCCCGATAAATCGGGACGAGAGAGTTGTCGTTTGAATTGTATGAGTTATTAGATGTGGAGTGAAAAGCTAATGGCAAATGAATCTGATCAGAAATTTTTTTGGGGATTTGCGTTATTCGTAGTCTTTGCCGCCGCAAGCGGCGTCTTAATATATCTGCTTAAAGAGGAGACCTGGGCCGGTTTTTTTCCTGTGTGCTTCGCTATAGGGAGTTGCTTGGGGGGCATCGTTGGCCTCATTGTTTACGCGAGCAATACCTATGATCAAGATGATATTCTCAAAGCTGCTGGGCTCGGTTTGGGAACGTGGTTTCTCTTCACACTCCTGCTTCCGATTGCTGTTATCGTCTTGGTAATTGTTGTGATCATTTGGTTGATCTCGCAATCTGACAGTGGTAGTACGACGAAGAAACATATTGGACATGGGGAGTTTGACGTATATGAGTAGGATGAAAACAGAAACGTTTCGAAGATTGTGGTTTGCTACCTCGCCAGAATGCTATAGTTTTGAGTCCTTCGACAGGCTCAAGATAAATAAGTTCAGGATAAATCTTTAGTGTTGAGTTTTTAATGCGAGATACGAATTATGGATATGGATTAACGCAGATTGACACGGAGAAAAAATAGGACTGTCCTTAGTTTTTGTGGGCATATGAGTGGTTTAGTCTAATGAGAATGACATAATGTGTGAGCAAAAAACATTATTTAATCAAATGAGGTCGCAATGGAAGCAACAATTCTAAAAGAAAAAGAAGTTTGCAGTACCTACGTGATGAAAGGTGATTCTCAAAAGAAGGAGCTTGAGATTTACCACCTGATATTGGCGCCATCATATGCATGCAATGTAGGATGTCGGCACTGCTATCTGCCCGGTCATACGGCTGAGATACTTCCATTGGAGCGCGTGCTTTGTCTTATCGAAGAATGGGCTGAAGTAGTTCAAAGGGAAAGAGGAAGGTATGGGGGCATTTTCCACTTGAAAGGCGGCGAGCCTTTGATACTGCCGTATTTCGAGAGCGTCATTGAGAAAATGGCAGAAGTTAAAAATCTGCGTTTTATGATGACTACCAACGGAACGTGCTATTCAGAAAAAACAATCGGACAATTAGTAAGACTAAATGATGCTCTTGAGGGCAATGTTCAGATCATTGTCTCGCTGGATGGTAGTACAGAAGAAATAAATTCAATTCTTCGAAGAGAAGGTAATTTTTCAAAAACTGTTGGCTTTATCAATCGGCTTAACAGTGCTGGAATTACCTTCTTCCTTAATAATGTAGTGCACAACGACAATCTTAATGACATACCAGATTTTATTGAGTTAGCTTACAACTTAGGTGCAACTCAGGTTAATTTTCTTTCATTTGTCCCAAAGGGTTATGGAGCGGAGTTGGCAGACAGTAGACCTGATCCGTTGGAAGTATTTAATCGTATTCAATCAATCTGGGAAAATGGCGATGAAAAGACTAAAGCTATGCTTGCCGGTTCACTTAGTGACATCCTCCATCAGGAAACCTGTGGTAATTGTACGGCTAATGAATGTGTTGGTGGATACAGAGGGCTATTCTATATTGTGCCAAATGGTGATGTTTATTCGTGTCCCAACTTGAATATTACTGAACTTAAGGTCGGAAACATAATGGAGTCTTCATGCGGCGAATTGATTGAGAATGTTAATTCAAAGGTCTATGAAAAAATACGCACAGAAGAGAATGATACAAGCGACCGTTTCATCTGCAAAGGCGAGAAATACCTGCCTCAATCGGTGGATTATCTGAAGATCAAATTTACCGAACTGCAAAAAGAACTGGAGCAGAATAGAAATAGTGAAGAAATGACCTGCTGTTTTAGCAGGAATTTCTAATTTGTTTTGGAGAATTTCAAATGATAAATGAGAAACCATTGCCAAAATATGATAGAGAACTTTTAACACAAGGGCATTTATCTATTGTCTCAATCATTAAGCGTTTCAGTCGAATACGTATCATTTTGCTGGCTGTTATCCTTTTATTTTCTGTGATTGCAACAATGCAGAAGCCTGATTTCTTACTAACACGTTTCGGTGAAAACAAAGATGGAATGATTCAGGTAATGACTCGAATTTGGATCACTGCATCGCTCCTCACAACGCTTGCTGTATCTTTTTTGATGTACATTGATATCCTGAGAAAGATTTCAAGAGACAACAGGGTGATAAAGGATGAAGGCAGGCTTGAACGAGTGGAAAATTGCCAGAAGAAATGTGGCATCATTATAGTTTTAGTTTTTCTTCTTATTTCATTAGTTGGTTTTCTCGTTATCAATATTAATTCTGATCTTAAAGTAATTAACCTATTGTCAGGTGTAGTTCTTGTTCTGCTGATATTGCTCCTTGATATACAGTTGTCGACAATTAGTGAAGAAATGCTTACCGAAATTGAATCACAGTCGCAATTTGGCGGTCAGATATCAGAAGAAACATTAAATTTGTGGCGTGACCGATTTCTCAGTGACCGTGATGTTGTAACCAAACTTGATATACCAATCCTTATTGGGGTTATTCTGACATGGAGTATTGGATATCTCATTCTCCCAAGCGTTTTAAATGAAACTGCAATGATATACGCTCATGGTTTTGCTACGGGTTCGACAGCTTTGCAATTGGTAATCGGAAATATTTCATTTGGATTTATAGAGGCATCTTCCTCTATTTAGAATATTCATTTTATATTCCATATTAATTTGTTTAAGGAGACAACAAATGTTAAAGAAAAATAAAAAGCTTGTACTTATCGTATTGTCGTTGCTATTGTTCACCTTATTCATTTTTGTTGGTTGTAGTAAGAAACCAACGTCAACCAAAGAATTAACTGTCGGTATTGCTACCTGGGCAGGTTTCGGCACAGGCATGGTTGGTATGGAGAAAGGATTCTTTGGGGATATTATTGTTGAAACTAAAATTCTTGATGTTAGTACTGCCCGACATTCGGCATTTATATCCGGAAATATTGACATAATGATTTCTTCGGTAGATCTTTATGCTCAGGAGGCAGCACAGAAAATAACCGGACAGGTATTTTTAGTCACTGATGAATCTATGGGAGGGGACGGTATTGTTGTGAGTGACAGTATTAAAACGATTGAGGATCTTAAGGGTAAAAAGGTGGCATTTAACCGTGGAGGGCCATCAGATTATTTGTTGTACAAGGCGCTATCGGATAAAGGTGTTGGTCTGGATGAGATAGTTCAGGTAGAGGTTGATGACCCGAGCAAGGCAGGTGATGCTTTTCTTGGTGGAGCAGTAGATGCAGCAGTGACGTGGGAGCCATTCCTAAGCCAGGTTGTTACATCGGGCAAAGGGCGTATTCTTCTAACTACAAAGGATTACCCGAATATTATTGTTGACATACTTGTCGCGAGTGATAAATTAGCCGCAAATGAAGAATTGTTAAAGCGTTTTATGGACGGCTGGTTAAAGTCGGTTGATTTTATCAAGGCCAATCCCACAGAGGCGGCTATAATAATGAGTAAGGGACTGAATCTGCCTGTAGAGGATGTCGAGGGTATGATGGCTGGATTGCGTTATGCCGACAGGGCAAGGAATGTGTACTTCTTTAGTTCTGCAAGTCCCGAACAGACAAAACTTGCGCAGATATACAATGATGCATCAAAATACTGGAAAGAAGCCGGTATAATCAATTCGCATGCGGCAGTTTCGGGGAGGATATCACCAATCGCATGCAAGTACTTCGAGGCTGAACCCTAAAAATAAAGAATGAGTATTTTACCGGGTATTATTGCGATAGCAGCGGTTACCGCCGTGTACTGGCTGCTTTTTCAGAAGAGGAGACTTGCAGGCGAACTTATCATATTCTCCGATGGTAAGTTCGGCAGAATTGAAACCTTTTTGTTATACGCCGGCAGTGCAATTCTATTTATTGGTGTATGGCACATTTTAGCCGGACTCGAACCCGAGGGTATTAACAAGATTCCGAGCCCATTCCAGGTTGTTCGGGCTTTTGTTAAATTGACACGTTCCGGAAAACTGCTATCAGAAGCATGGTTTAGTTTTCGCCGTATTCTTATTGGATTTACGATAGCATCGATAGTGGGCGTGGCATTAGGTTTTTTGGCCGGCTCTTTTTTGCTATTCAAGCACCTGATTATTCCGGTTAGCAGCTTTCTACGTTATATTCCTCC
>CAZTKW010000327.1:0-4667 GCA_964614315.1 uncultured Pirellulales bacterium | reverse complement strand
TGGCTGAGGGTGTGGTTGGAGGACGAATGTGGTCGGTTTGCGGTGGTGGGTTTGGGTGGGCTGCGCAAGGAAAAAATTAGCCACAGATTTCGCAGATTAAGCGGATTTTTATAAAAGAAAGAATTTAAGATAGGTTTAATCCTGCGGGGAAAAGATGAAAGACAATGAAATAGGGGAAATTAAAAAGGGAAAAAATGGGGCTGTTAAATCGTTAGCTGTTGTTGAAGGATAACGTCAATAATGGGGGAGAAAACTCTCCAAATAATGTTGTTTGTGTGGTCCTTTAGGGCGTCTGCGGCTTGGTTGGTGTCCCATTATTAGCAATCCCTGACGGATTGCTCTTGACCGTTAGGAGAACCTCAGTTAATTTCCCACCTTTAGCCTCAAAGAGCTTGAAATCATCTGGCATCTTTGCCTTGCCAAATGGAATATCATCGCGGACTGCAAGCACACAAGTCTTGAACTCCTCAGGCGCTTTAAGCCAATGGAACACGTTGCCATTTACAATTGCACCACGCGGAACATCACGATTGGTTTTAGAAGCGTAAAGCGAACCACCAAGTGTCCATTGTAAACCTCGTTGTTCAAAAGACCAATATGGGAACCATGGGTGTTTGCTGACATCATCGTCTATGAAGGCTGCCATCCGATTATTAGCATCACACCGCACATGTGCGATATTTATCTTTTCCCTATTCGCTTGTCCACCAATTCCCTTAATTCGCCGCAGGTTAAGTTGGGAGCTAGCTCTCGCCGCTCTTGAGACTCCCTTGAAGGCCCATTCGACATCCTTCGACAACAAGTGGATTTCAGACTTGATTTTAGTAAACAGAAGCTCGTTGTTATCTTGAACGGCGAGACTCCATTCCAAACATTTTTGTCTGAGCCTTGCAAGGCATTCACTTTGATCCTCGCAGAGTTTCGCCAAATCCCTTAACGGAATCGCAGGAAACCATGGTACAACCATTTCGAGAGGGTGCCGTCTGGTTTTTCCATTCGGTCGTTTGATGACTACGCTCGCCGATGCGACATCACAGAACATCCGTTCCGTATCATCATGCCCAAACCCAAGACAACCAACCATCGGACCGGGAACAAGCACCAACCGTCCTGATACTGCTAGCTCCCGTGCTTCTTGCATATAAAATTTCACGATAGAGTAAGGGAGTTCAAATCTCTCAACAGGCGGCAAAATCGTATTATATAAACGTGCACCTTTGTTCCAATACTCAGGTGGATGTGGTTGCCAACCGCGAATCGGCTTCTCAAATTCAAATGGAACAGCTATTGGAAACCGTAAACCTGGTTTGAGGGGTCCTTTCCACAGAAGCGTAAGACAGTCGCAGATTGGAGATAACATACGACACGCCAGGCGCGCCTCACGTACAGAAGAAACTTCAACGCAAAGATGGAAAGATTTCTGAGCGAAAGCCTGGTGGTTTAAGAGTATCCGCCCATAGTTTGCCTCACCCCACATGTCATACACAGCACAGGGGGATGGTGTTCCACCATGCGTGCCATCCCACCAATCCATAAGAATACCAAGTACCCATCTGTGCGCATCTTGGAGTGAACCGGCTCCTGCTGTTCCTGCCCAGACAAGAGGTTTTTTCTCCTTTTTCAATCGTTTGATTGTTTCAAGCCAATGAAGTTTCCCAGTTAGTTCTTCTTGCTTTTTCTGCGCCCAGTTCAAAGTTCCCTTGAATTCCTCATTTGCACTGGTGGCGCACACAAGATTATCAAGTTCTTTAATTGCTTTATCAGTCTGCCCTTTTCCATCGAGGATGCGGACTCTGAGTTTTGAGAATACCGTTAAGAACGAAAGCGTAATCTCGCTATCGGCGAAGACGCTTTCGGCATTATGAAGTTGCTCTTCTGCATCATCAAATGCGCCTCGCAAGCTGGATTGTTCGCATTGCTCCACACTGGCAAATCCACGAAGGAACGGATCGTTAGTACTCTTTGCTAGAATTGATCCCTTTTCTGCTGCCGTTTTGGCTTCTTCAAATTTCCCGCCCTCGCGTAATTTCTGCGCCAAAACAAGACACGACCTTGCCCCAATGCCAAAACAAGAACCGGATTCCGCAACTGCCGCCACACGTTCTAATACTGCCTTGGAACGAGATGCTTGGCCTAACTCTGAAAACGCCCATGCCTTGGTCATCAAAACTTCCAACTCAAGGCGAGGATCGCCTGAAGTTCTTGTGATTTTTTCATAGCGTCTGCTGAGTTCTAATACTTTTCGAGGATTGTTTTGGCTTGCCAAAACTTGAAGAGATTGGACAAGATACTTCGCGTGAAGGAAAAGATTGCCTAGGTTCTTTGCTACTAGAGCAGCCTTTTCTAGACAACCGATGGATAGTTTATGTTTTCCTTGTCTGCCGAGAATATGAGCTTTTAGATCATATGCTGCAATGGCCCTTCTACCACCAGCTTTCAAATCGTGCCGCCATGCAAGATTAAGTCTTCGCAATGCTTCAGCTAGGTCACCTTTTGAAAAGGCTATCTCAGCCAAAACAAATTGAGCATCCCAGCGGACTGCCGACTTGACCTTGGCTGCATCGTCAAGAGCTAACAACGCGAGTCTATATGCTTCATCAATGTCGCGCTGAGCAAAAGCGACTTTTGCCTCGATCAAAGCGGCTGTAGCGCGGTAGTGGAGGTCGGCGCACCTATTTGCGATATCCCAGCTTGTTTGTGCAAATGCCAAAGTCCCTGGCAGATCATGGTCAATAAAAGCACACCATCCGAGACCGGCGAGAGCATGCGCAGCAGCCTTGTCGTTGTTTGAAGACAAAGCTATTTCATATGCCCGTGAATACAATGATCTAGCTTCCTCATTCGTCCCTTTTGCCCATAACTGGCCTGCCGCTGTGTTCAAGGTATCTGCGGATTCAACATACTCAATGAGTTTGGCAATAAGTGTATTGATTTCTTTTGTATTGGCAGTGGTGGTAGCTGTATTTGCGTTGATTATTTCCCATTTGACCAGTAAACTGTTGTACTGCTGCTGAGTAAGTTTTTTCAGGGCATTTGTTTGATCCTTAGACAACTGGGTCAGATTTGAAACAAGCAACTTGATCTGTTTGCTTCCAACGGCAGCTAGTGCGGCATTGGTGGTGCTCAGTTCAGATTGTGTCAATAATTCATTGAACTGTTCTTGGGCAAGCTTATCTATGATATTCAGTTTTTCAGCCGGTAATGCTGCCAGTTCCGAGACGAATGTAGCTGGGATCTTAACAAAAGCAGAGGTATCAACTCCCGCTAGAATTGCCTTCAACGCCGCATTTAATATATCTTTGCGTTTGGCCACAATCTTCCTTCTCCAGTTTAAGAATTTCCCGTTGGTTCTTCAAAATTTATCCGACTTTGGCGGACTCGTTCGATCTCTGTTATTAAATGATTCCGCGTGGGCAAATTCTTTGCTCATTATACCTACGTTGCTAAATTATTATTTTAGATTCAGCTATATCAAACTTTCGCATAGAAAAATTCGATATTTCGCTTTTATCAAAAACTATATTAACCTTCTTTAATCGCAAATCCGTTTTACTCATCCAAGAAGTTATATGGTCAGACTTAACCTTATTATTCGCTACTATAATCATTTTGCTTTTTGTATTCCAATTAGGATTATTACTGCAATTGTTTACAAAATCCACCAATGCTCCTGCAGAAAGATCCGCTATCGCTACAAAATCTTCTTCGGCTCTATCACCAGGGTCTATTTCTGAAGTTCCTACACCTAATTTTCCCGGGCAGTGTTGTATATATATATTTCCAAAGCCAGAAAGCATTGTTGCGACATCTTGACATTTAGTAGGATTTGCAAATATTTCATCCTGATCTGAAATCCAATACATTTCCTGTTCATCTTTTCCTAAAGCCCCTATTAGAATTGTTGCGAAATGAGCTGTTTCGCACATTTTTTTAAATTGTTTTTCAGACCATTTCCACTTTAGTCCCAAACTTTTTTCCCACTTATCAAATAAACCTTCATATGTAACTAAACCTTTTATTTTTTTATTTAATATAAAATTAATAAGTAAGCCGTCTATATTATTTGCGGCATCAAGAAACGGTATAAGTGCATTTCGCTTATGAGAGTCGTTGAGTGCCTTGAATGACATTCGACGATTATTGGGAAGTAAGGTTTTTCGAATGTGCCTTCTTTTTATCTCCCACTCATTGGAATTAAAGAGATCAATTACGAGAAAACTAATTACAATGTAATCACTTGTTTTCTCGTGTCCACTTGAATCTGATGCAAGAAGAACTAAAGGCCCATTAAATTCCGGCAATTTAATGTCTTGCATAATTTTATCTAGAGTTTTAACCCAAGGATAAGCGTTTTCATTAGAATTTCTCCAATTTTTGTTCATATTTCTTCTTGCCACCTTTTGGCAGTCTACGGTGGGCTTCACTTAAGCAAATGATTCCTTTCTGCTCAATTACTACCCTGTGAGTGTTGTACTCAAATACATCTCTTTATTTTGGTTTCGATGCAGATTTTCGCTCCCGGATGTATCACAAATTTAAGCATAATAAAATAACAGAAAGGGAGGGGAAAAGCAAAGTAAAAAAGATAAAAAAGTTTGGTAAAGGGATTTACCTTGATTTTGGTTCGAAAGAGCGCAACCCGGCCCGGAGGACCGGGCTAAATACGA
>CAZTKW010000326.1:0-4703 GCA_964614315.1 uncultured Pirellulales bacterium | reverse complement strand
CATCTTTTTGGTCAAATTATTCTTTCCTTTAACGCTTTTTAGCCCTTTTGAGAGCGATTTTCCGCCAACCACCCCCATTTTCAGCCCAAAATCAAGCCATTACCCTGCCCAGCTGCTTATAATTAATCCGCTCAAACTCGCCATACTCTCTTTTATATCTGCCCAATTATAATTATCCACACCATTGAAATGCATAAACCCTCATATCTGCTCAATTTTCACTATAGAACCTTTAATATCCACACAATTTCCACCATCCATCCAGCATGAACTTTAAAAAAACAACTGTTTTTCCCCATTTTATAAGGACCGGCTGTTTTTAAATCAGCCATTACTTTCCAAGTCCCAATAACTAAATGTCCAGTCCCTAATTTATTTGCAGAAAAGGTCTTAATGTTGTATAATAAGAATTGGAATAGACGATATGAATTGAAAAACCCATTAAAGGGCAACGATTATGGCAATGAAACTTCCTCCAATTGAGCAGTTAAGGAGCAGAACGCTCGGCAGAGTCCTTATTAAAATGGGACTGTTAACAAGGGAGAAAGTTCATGAATGTCTGACAATACAAAAAAAACGCCACGATAGTGTCCAAATTGGCCAGATTTTCCTTGAACTTGGTTTAATTGACCAAAAACAACTGCGAATTGCTCTGGCTGCACAACGGGGAATGGAATATATAAATCTAAAAGAAATTGATATTCCTGCTGATGTTATCGATAAAGTACCGGCCCAGATGGCAAAAACATACCGCATAGTGCCATTGATGTATGATCAAGAGCAGAATGAGTTGAAAGTTGTTCTTGATAGTCACGACAATTTTAGGGCAACCGATGATTTAAGTACGCTGATAGGCTTTAAGGTTACTGCCAGCATTACCGATGCTGATGCGCTCGAAAACGCTCTAAATAAATATTATGAAGGACAGGACGAAAAAGAGGGCATAAATGAGCTTATAAGCGAAATACAAGGCGACAGCTTCCTTGCGGAGTTTGATGGCAGGGACCAAAGTATTGACCTGGATGAATTAAAGGAACTGTCCGAGTCGAATCCCGTAAAGAAACTGCTTAACCTGGTTTTGCTGCAGGCAATTCGTGAGAAAGCCTCTGATGTTCATTTTGAGCCGTTTGAAAAAGAATACAAGATGCGTTACCGTATTGACGGGGTGCTTTACGAGATGCATCCTCCGCCGAGTTACATAGCTACGGCATTGAGTTCACGTATAAAAGTTATGGCAGACCTGGATATTGCAGAGAGGCGATTGCCACAGGATGGGCGAATATCATTGACCGTACAGGGCAACCCCGTTGACTTGCGTGTCAGCATTCTGCCAACAATGTTTGGTGAAAGTGTTGTGCTGCGTATTCTGGACAGGAGCCAGGTTAGTCTGGATTTGGAAAAGTTGGGGCAAGGTCAAGATGACCTAAAAATGATGCGTATGCTGATTCATAAGCCCAACGGAATTGTGATTGTTACCGGTCCGACCGGATGCGGCAAGACCACTACACTATACTCCTGTTTAAATGAACTTAACGACATCGAAACGAAAATAATTACCACTGAAGACCCAGTGGAATATGATATTGACGGCATTATTCAGGTTCAAATGAAAACGGATATCGGTCTGACATTCGGAAGGTGTTTACGTTCAATTTTGCGTCAGGATCCTGACATCGCAATGGTTGGCGAAATCCGTGACCTTGAAACGGCCGAAATTGCGGCACAAGCATCACTGACAGGCCACTTGGTCTTTACCACGCTGCACACAAACGACGCCCCGAGTTCAATAGCTCGACTGTTGGATTTGGGTATCGAGCCGTTTCTTCTTACCGCTACACTTGAAGGTATCATCAGCCAGCGACTGGTCAGAAAGATATGTGAAAACTGCAAAACACCATTTGAACCGACAGAAACTCAGCTAATGGAATTGAAACTTACACCGGACGATATCAGAGGCAAAAAGTTTTATTACGGCCGAGGATGTGACAGATGTAACGGTACAGGTTATAAAGGGCGGGTAGCTATCTTCGAGATAATGACTTTCAACGATGAAATACGTGACCTGGTTATGAATAATGCTTCGACAAATGTTTTGCGGGAATCCGCCCGTAAAGCTGGTATGAGATTGCTTCGTGAAGGCGGATTGAAGTTAATTTATGACGGTGTTACTACAATAAGTGAAGTTGTGAAAGAGACAATTTCGGAGGCATAAGAAAAATCAGTTGTGAAATATTTGATATTTTAGCCGACGGTTAACACGAAGGAGGTATTAGCGATGCCTATATTCAAGTACGAAGCTATGGACTCACAGGGCGTGGGAATAAAAGATGAGATAGAAGCCCTCAGCCAGAAAGAGGCCGTGAGTAAAATACGGAATATGGGATATTTTCCCACGAAAGTCGCCATGCACGGTGGCAAGAAGAAGGCCCCAGCAAAGGCCCGAGCGAAGCGCAAGCGCAGGCGTGGCGGTGGTGGCAAGGTTAAAGTCAAAGTCATAACCCAGTTTGCCCGACAGCTTTCCACTCTGCAGGATGCGGGTCTTCCCATACTGCGTTCACTTAGAATTCTTGAAGAACAGCAAAAGTCAGGTACGTTCAAGAGAGTTGTCGGTTATGTAGCCGATGACATCGAGGGTGGCGCTACGCTCTCGGAAGCGTTGTCCAGGTACCCAAGGAGTTTTGACCGGCTGATGGTCAATATGGTGGCGGCAGGCGAGACCGGCGGTGTGCTGGACCTGATACTTTCACGTGTGGCTGACTTTATGGAGAAAGCCCAGAGACTTAAATCCAGAGTTAGAAGTGCGATGATTTATCCGATATTTGTAATTAGTGCGGCTTTCGGTATTGTCTGGGCATTGATGACCTTCGTGATACCGCAGTTCAGCGAGGTCTTAACCGAGATGTCGGAGGGTGCGGAACTGCCGAAGCTGACGCAGGCGGTGCTTGGTGCAAGCGACTGGATGGTAAAACGGTATGGCTGGGCATGGGTGATAGGAGTGCCGATAGGAACAATTATGCTGCTTAGGATGGCAAGACAATTTCGCCAGGGCAGATTTGTTCTGGACAGCATTAAGTTAAAGATACCGATTGTAGGCAGTCTTAGCGGTAAAATAGCTGTTACGCGGTGGACAAGAACATTGGGAACATTGATTGGGGCGGGTGTTCCGATTCTGGACGCCATTAATACTTCGCGTGAAACAGCGGGAAACGAAGTCTATGGCAAGATGCTCGGCAAGGTTCACGATTCCATCAGACAGGGTGAGAGCTTTGCCGATCCACTAAAGAAGTCCAAAACCGTCGACCTGATAGTCTCCAATATGGTTTCCGTGGGTGAGGAAACAGGCGACCTGGACAAGATGCTGCTGAAAGTAGCCGACAACTACGATGAGCAGGTTGACGTGCTGGTCGCCTCGCTGATGTCGATGCTTGAGCCGGTCATGATTTTAGTGCTCGGCGTTATCGTTATGACGATTGTTCTCGCGGTGTTTTTGCCAATGATACAGATTATTACCACGCTGAGCGTTTGATAAAGACTAAACCGAGGAGCCGTAAAAAAACAGATGAACATTAAAAAAAGCGTTAAGAAACCTGAAAGGCAGGTTTTTAGAAAATGAGTTTGAGCAATAACTCAAAATTCCATGTTATTTTAAGGAAGGAGAACAAAATGAAGACAATCCTTAAACAATCAGGTAAAGCAAAGGCGTTCAGCATTGTGGAACTGCTGACCGTTATGAGTATCATTGTGATACTCTTCAGTCTGCTCATGCCGGCCCTGGCTTTGGCGAGGCGGTATGCCAAAAGGGTACAGCAGCATGCCCAGTTCCGCAGTATCAGCGCCGGGCTGGAGCTTTTTGCCAGGCCGGATTCAGAAGGTGGTTACGGTGAGTTTCCGGACTCCAGGCGGTTAGACGATGCTGGAGATATCTACTGCGGCGCAATGAAGCTTGCCGAGGCCATGGTTGGTCAGGATTTGCTGGGCTTCAACCCAAAGTCGCTTTTCCTTGCCAGTGGTTTAAACCCGGCAGGCCTAATTCCTGAAGAACGGGATTTGTATCCCGATGTGGGAACGCTGATGGGAAAGCAGATGTCACCTTACCAGCCGTGGTATGTTGAGAATTTAAGGTCCAGAAAGCTTAATTTGGAAATTGACGGCGCTAATGTCAATACACTGCGCGGTATTTATGGAAATTTACCGGGAAGCTTTGGTAGTCTTGGCGACCCTGCGGATCCGAATGGAGGAATTGTTTTGTGTGATGTATATGGACGTGTTAAAAACATAATCACAGGGAAAAGGACAGGTATGCCGATACTTTATTACAAGGCGGATGTTTCACGCCAGATGCATGTATGGCAGTTTCCAAATAACGACTTGAACATCTACAATTACGATGATAATTGGGAACTGGTAAACCTTGCATTGCCGTTTGCTGCCAGTTATAACCATCCAATAGCTGCGGGTGGTCAGCCAACACAGGATGGCGGTATTTCGGACGAGACAGTTTTTTACAAAGATATGATACGGGACAACAACGTTACTGCGATCCCCAGACCAGTCAGGCCGGATTCCTACATTCTGATTTCGGCCGGCTTCGACGGTGAATACGGCACAGACGACGATATATTTAATTTTACTCGATTGTTGATTGCTGAAATGGATTTAAGAGCTTGGAGTGGTCGATGTTGAAAAAAACGGCGATTGCTGCG
>CAZTKW010000325.1:0-4703 GCA_964614315.1 uncultured Pirellulales bacterium | reverse complement strand
CCGATACCTCAATGCCCAATACCACAGGCAACAAAATCATATAAGTTTTATCTTTCATTTTGAATCTCCCCTTATACTTTTTTGTTTTTAATCCTGTTTGTTAATCATTCACTGACAAATCTGATTATTTTTTTAAGAATTATACGGTGGTCAGTATTATACTACGACGTTATTGATATTACAATAATACCTGCCCTGTTAAAAAGTGAGACAGGTTATATTTTATGGATTCTTATTGGTGCACATTTGGCCTTTATCGGTTACAATGTATTTTGACGACCATTGACCTGAAAACGGCAAATAAAGTGTGAAAAATGGTTGAGCAGAGGCGAATAAGCAACTTAAACAATAAGCCGGCAGGGAAAGGCAGGTACGTTCTTTACTGGATGCAGGCCGCCCAGCGGGCGGAATATAACCATGCTCTCGAAGAGGCCATCACAAGGGCCAATGAATTAAAGATGCCTTTAGTTGCGGTATTCGGGATAACGGATTCCTATCCGGAGGCCAATCTCAGGCATTACCGTTTTATGCTCGAAGGGCTAAAAGACGCCAAAGAGGCCCTTGCAAAACGCAGGATACAACTTGTCGTAAGGCACCAATCACCGGAACAAGCTGCAATCGAACTTTCGGAAAAGGCAGCTTTGGCAGTTGTCGATGCAGGTCATACACATATCGAGCGAAAATGGCGCCGGCAGGCAGCAAAGAATATCAAATGTTTACTGGAAGAGGTTGAGACGAATTTGATTTTGCCTGTGAGGGAAGTTTCGGACAAGGAGAATTTTTCGGCAGGTACGTTAAGGCCGCGAATCAATAAAAGACTGCCCGAATACCTTGTGAAAGTCAGGCAGTGCAAGCCGCTGTACAGCAGTCTTGATATGAAATTTAACAGGTTCGATATAAATGATATCGAACCTGCACTATCGAAACTCAATATCGACAGAAGCGTCGGGGCTGTAAAAGGTTTTAAGGGGGGAACCACCGAGGCAAAAAGACGGTTAAAAGATTTTATAAAAAACAAGCTTGCGCGTTATGCGGAACTTCGGAACGACCCGAGTCTTGACGCTACTTCGAATATGAGCCCTTACCTGCACTTCGGCCAGATATCGCCATTATACATAGCATTGAAAGTTCAGGAATCGGACGGCGGCGGAAAAGAGGCCTACCTTGAAGAGCTTATCGTCAGAAGGGAGCTTAGCTACAACTTTGTCTATTATAATCAAAGCTACGATAAGTTCGAATGTCTTCCGCCGTGGGCAAAAAACACATTAAATTATCACGGCCGAGACAAAAGAGAGTATGTTTACTCACTGGAAGAATTCGAGCAGGCCAAGACCCATGATGCCTACTGGAATGCAGCTCAAAAGGAAATGGTGATAACTGGGAAAATGCATGGTTATATGAGGATGTACTGGGGGAAAAAGATTCTGGAATGGAGCAAGAAGCCTAAGGAAGGTTTTAAGATTGGTCTTTACCTGAACAACAAATACGAACTTGACGGGCGGGATGCGAACGGATTTGCGGGTGTAGCGTGGTGCTTCGGAAAACATGACAGGGCGTGGGGAGAGCGCAAGGTATTCGGGAAAGTCCGTTATATGAACGCAGCCGGTTTGAAAAGAAAATTCGATGCCGACAGATACGTCGAGAAAATCAACCAAACTGAGCGAGAGTTATAGTAATGAAGATAGCTGTAACAGGTGCAACCGGATTCATAGGCGGAGCGCTTTGCAACGAGCTTGCCAAAGAACATAATGTAATCGCCATGACCCGAAGGCCAGAAAAAGGAGCAGCTCTTTTTGAAAAGAAAGTCGATGTTATCAAGTGGAATCCGGAGCGTATGGACGGGTGGGAAAGGCGCTTAGAGGGGACGGATGCAATAGTAAATCTTGCCGGAACAAATTTAGCTTCTGGGAGGTGGAGTGAAAAGTTAAAAGGCGAGATTCTTAACAGTCGAATAAATTCTTCGAGGATATTACTTGAAGCCGTGAAGGAAACAGAAGCAAAGCCCAGGACTTTTATTATAGCTTCTGCAATCGGTTTTTACGGTTCAAGAGGGGACGAGGAGATTGACGAAGAAAGTGATAACGGGCAGGGATTTTTGGCGGAAGTCTGCCGTAAAAATGAAAGTATCATCAAAGAATTCGAAGATCTCGATATCAGGACTATTGTGATACGCACAGGGGTTGTTCTTGATTCAAGCGGAGGCGCCTTACCTAAAATGGCAATGCCCTTTAGATTTTATATCGGAGGTTACTGGGGCGGCGGCAGACAATGGGTTTCCTGGATTAGTCTGGCCGATGAGGTTTCAGCCATCAGGTATTTGATAGAAAATTACAAGTTTAAAGGCGTCTTTAACCTGACAAGTCCTGAGCCGGAGAGAAATCGGGAATTTTTTGAAATATTAGCCGGCAGACTCAACAAACCCTGCGGGGTTGCGATGCCGGGTTTTTTGCTTAAGCTAATGTTCGGGCAAATGGCAGAGGAACTTTTCCTGGCAAGCCAGAGAGTCTATCCGCGAAAACTTTTGGCCGGGGGTTTTAAGTTTAAAAACACCGGATTAAAAAATGCATTAGAAACAATTAAAATCGGGAGGATTAAATTATGAATTTGTATGAGTATTTTGAAAATACCGAAGGGACAGGCGTACTGGCTACGGCCGACATTAACGGTAATGTGGATGCGGCAATTTATGCAAGGCCGCATGTTATTGACGAACAGACAGTTGCGTTTATTATGAATGAACGGTTGAGCTATCAGAATGTAAGCTCTAATCCCAAGGCGGCCTACCTGTTTTTAGAAGCAACGGCCGGTTATAAAGGCAAAAGGTTATACCTAACTAAAATAAAAGAAGAGACCGACAAGGAAGTGATAGATTCTATGAGAAGAAGAAAAACTGAAAAATACCAAGAAGGTGATTCGAAGAAATACCTGGTATATTTCAGAGTAGAGAGAATAAGGGCACTTACAGGAGAATAGACATAGTGAAGGCTATACAAGTTTTTAAGTTCAGCGCTTCTTTGGCGGTATGTTTTGGGGCAAGCGGGATTGGCGCCATTTTCATGACCAATGAATCTATCAGCAACTGGTACGGCGAGCTGCAAAAGCCAAATATCACACCTCCTGACTGGGTCTTTGGTCCGGTTTGGACAATCCTTTATTTACTGATGGGGATATCAGTTTTTATCGTCTGGAATAAAGGACTGGATTACCCTAAAGTAAAACAAGCTCTGGTGCTATTTCTAATACAACTGTTTCTAAATGCAGCCTGGACACCTTTATTCTTCGGGTTCCGTTTAATTTTGCCGGCTTTCATCGAGATTATGCTTTTATGGTTAGCAATACTCGCAACGTTGTTAGCCTTCAAACGTATTTCTGCTCGGGCAAGCATGCTCATGCTGCCATACCTGATATGGGTTGGCTATGCAGTAATATTGAATGGAACAATATGTTACTTAAATCAACAATAATTTTTTTCGATATGTCTGCAAAAAGTTGAGACGGTAATGGTAGTGGTATTGTCTCCAACAGCTATTCGACAGCTAACGTGATAGTGACAATCTATAGCCACGATGGTGGACTGACAGAATACAATTCTGATGGTAATATTTCAAATTGCTATGCAAGCGGGCTAATTAATGGAAATGATTACACCGGTGTTTTGGTGAGATATGATTATAGCGGTTCCTATACGAGTTGCTTCTGGGACATTTGTGAGGGGACGAATTATCCTAAGTTAGTATGGTCGATACCGGTGGGGGATTTTTTGTGTCCTGACGGGGTGCGGAGATTGCGGGGGTTCAGATTATACCGGAGAAGGAGATGTTGACGTTGCAGACCTTGAAGTATTTTCGGTGGTCTGGCTGGAAAGCGATTACGGCGACTGCGGAGGGGTGGAACTTAGCGGAGACGGGAAAGTCGGTGTGGAGGATTTGGGGGAGTTTGCCGAGAACTGGCTTGAAGGTTTTTGACAATTGACCCGTGTTCCATGCTTTGGTAGGCATTTGGCGGGGATGACAAATTAGAGTCCTCCAGTTCGGTTGTGGAGAGTTGTCGGTTTTGTTATAGAAATAATTTAATATAAAGCGTTTTGCGGGATGTAGAAGATCCCCGGGCCGGGAGAGTCGGGATAGGGGGCGGCGCCATCGGAAGTCATCGAAACTTTCATCGGTATCGTTTGCGAGGGAGAATAACGCTCGACGTGGCCGTCAGTGTAGGCGGCGTGGAGTTTTAGTTCGATGGTATCGAGGCCGGTGTTTTCGTCAAGTGGATAAAAGGACCAGAAATCGGATGAGACGAGGGTTCCCGATGCGATGGAGGCGTCTTTGAATTTTTCACAACTTCCGTATGCGTTAGGGCTTCTCCAATGGCCGTAGCCGAAATAATCGCTGATAAGCAACCTGCTTTCTCCGGGTGCTCGTGATGGGCCGTGCGGGCCTTTAAAGGGGTCTTTTCGGTTTTCGAGAAAGCCGGTATAATTCCAGTAAAAGCAATATGTTCCTATGACGGGGTCGAATGGGTGTGGGGTTTCGGGGTTATCCCAGTTTTCGTCGGCATCCCAGGCCTGCTGGAGATATTTGTATTTTTCGGGGGCGTTGGCACAGAACATAATATCTGCATCCTCGATGTATGGGCGTAGATAGGAGCTGAGCGAGCGATTGACATTCGAACCGCGCCTGGATGCAGAAGTTAGCATAGTAGGTTCCTGC
>CAZTKW010000324.1:0-4712 GCA_964614315.1 uncultured Pirellulales bacterium | reverse complement strand
GCGCCCATATCGATTCGGCCGTTAATTACGCGCGGGTTGCCGTCGAGGTCAGTTTCGTTGGGTTCAGGTACATAACACGGGTCGCCGGCATCAATACAAAGCGAACCGGGAAGCAAATGATAATCACCACTGCACGGATCAGCAAAACAGGGGTCTGCATCGATATTACCCTCAAGCCAATTTACTATTCCTCCGTCAGCATACACTCCATCTGAGCCACCTTCTATATCATTATATGAAATCGTCAGATGAGCATTCATTCCTGCTAGTTTAGCTAGTTGAGGTCCTCTCAAGCCTGTATTATTCCATAATATGCAATTACTCACCATTGAATCACCCCCATTGCAAGAGACTCCCCCACCACTTCCGTAATTCCCTCTCGCTTTATTACCAACTATAGTACAGTTTGAAATAACAGGATCACTTACATAACAATAAATACCACCTCCATCACCGTATTCTCCCTCACCGGCTGTATTGCCATTTATTACACAATTTGTAATCGTCGGGTTGCCTCCGTCAAAATAGATTCCGCCGCCGCCCAAATATGCCTCGTTGCCGTTGATTGTACAGTTACTGATTATCGAAGAATCCCAGCCGTCGCAATAGATTCCACCACCGAAAAAACCCGAGTTGTTACTGACAGTACAGTTATTGATTGACAAGGAACTATTATAATGGCTGTTATAGTTGATTCCCCCGCCGGAATACCCCGAGTTGCCGTTGATGTTACAATTGCTGACTGTCAAGGCGCTATATTCACAAGAAATACCGCCGCTACCATATCGCCCAACCGAGTTATTGCTAATCATACAATTGTAAATGGAGTAGATACCTTCCATAACCGAAATGCCTCCACCAGAGCCGCCGCGGCCGGACGCCGTGTTGCCCCTGATGTTGCAATCGGAGATTGTTATGTTGGCGCCATAGCAGGAAATACCACCACCGGGTCTGTACTTACTATAGCCATTAGTTACTGTAAAGCCGGACAAATTCGAGTTTGAAGAAATGCCGTGGAAGTAGAAACCTGTATGCGGTTCATCCTCGCTGCCATTACAATCAATAATACAATTCTCGGCGCCGTTTTCGCAGCGAATAGTAATACTTTTTCCGTATACTTCGATGTCTCGATTTCCCTGGCCGGTGTAAGTCCCATCATCCACTAAAACTACATCACCGCCAAAGGCTGCATCAATACCCCTCTGAATAGTTGCAAAAGCAGTCTCACGACTCAAACCGTCGTTGTTATCGCTGCCTTTGTCACCATCCACATAATACGTTACCGGCTCAGTAACTGCGGTTATAGACATCAGTTCACCACTTATGTTAAAACCAACACCTGAATCAGAAAAACTCACCTCAAACTCATTTGTATGGCTGAAGAAAGAAATATCCGGGAATGAAACAGGTAGCGCGTCATGTGAACCATGACTTGATGCATTGCATAGATCTAAAAGCTCTATGTAAATATTATTATAAGGCTGGGGGACTCCGTTTAAGGACACTATACCCTCAGAACTTCGGGCCCAGTAACCAATGTCGGCTATCCCTACTTCGAAAAGGGCCGGTTCAGATGATATCGGATTGTGTTCAAATATGTAATTTCCGATGGTCATAGAAAGTGAAATTATAGGATAAACACCGTAATACACACTTGGGTCCTCATCAGGCGTATTTGTGTCATAGGTACAGAAACCCGTCATCACAGAACCAACACTAACCGAACCATTCAGACTAAAACCACCGCTGGTGCTAACTGAATCGACGATTCCTGTAACTTCGACAGTAACAATTGCAGCCGAAGCCAAGCCACCAAGAGCCAGACAAACCATAAGTCCCGACAAAATTTTCCAAATTCTCTTTTCCATTTTGCATCTCCTTAAAAAATTATGATAAAAATATTATGACGGCCGGGCCACACACCCGTACCGGTTCTGTCTAAATTCGGCTTGTTTGCACTCTCCTAAGCCAGGCATCGAAATTTCGGGCTTAGCTCTCAATTTGGTTTTCCTTTTCTGCAGCTTAAATACTAAGCGCAGCAGTAATACAAAAAACCAGGGCTACTTTTGGAATGGCCGGTTCGGTATGATAAAAGGGGTTACGAACTTATGATAACAAACAACAAAATATTATAATAAAACTTTTTGAGCCTGCCTTATTCCCTTTTCACCTTTCACTTTCTTTTTCTTATACTCTTATTTTACAACAAAAGATGCAGGTTATGCAAGGAAAATCTGCATTTTTTGAAAAAATCTGTGTGGAATCAGCTATTTAGCAGCAAATTACGGTTTAGAGGGGCTGTGCAGTATGAGGGTTTAGAAGTTTTCTATTATTGCGGCGGTGTGGACGGCGATCAGCATAAGGTAATCCAAATCACCGGCACCATAGTGCTCCTGTGCCATAGTGTTGTCAACATACAAAACGCCGAAACATCCTGAAGGACTGACGAGTGGGGCTATCATCGCAGAGCGGACTCTTTCATCGGCCAATTTAGTCGGTACTCTCGGGAAGAGCAGGAAATTACCAGTTTCAACAGCCTGAGTGATTTTGTCTTTAAGTTTTAAGTCATTTAGCTGTACCGCGGGGCCGCTTCGCTTTTTACCTGCGTGACATGTCATCGGGCCGTCAGGGTCACTTCTCAAGGCACACCAAACCCGAGTGGCACTAAGCTGCCTTGTTATAATGCTCAACAAAACCATAAGCACCTGTTCAATGCCATCGACCCGGCAAATTTCCTTTGTGGCCTGCACAAAATCTTTTGCCCTTTTTCCGGGCAATCTAATTGCCGGGGCGTGGTCGGAATCAACTTTTCTTACTATGGTCCTGTGGTCCTCGGACAAAGCGAGCGTGTCTTCGAGGTGAATCGGTTTTTCCTCAGTGGAATCTTTTTTCAGGTCCACTTCAATAAAAAAGTCGGCAATATGCACAATGTCACCATCTTTGATTTGTGTTTTCTGAATGGGCTTGTCATTGAGGTATGTCTTGTTAATTGACTTGAGGTCTTCAAGAATCCAACTTCCATCCTTAGAGTTGAAGATTACGGCGTGCTGCCTGGATATGGCTTCATCTCCGAGGAAGACCTGGCTGTGGGTGTGTCTGCCGATGTAAACAGGCCCCTTGTCGAAATGAAATTCGTTTATGACCTGGTCATTACGTTTGACAACCAAACGCATATATTCTCCTCCCTGGTCTTAATAGGGAATTTATGATTATATTTTGAATGATTTGTCGAGTTTTGTCAAGTGAATAATTTCGAAGATGGCATAAAAAAACTGCCCGTTCTTTCGTGTTATAATAGTTTGTTTTGTCTATCAGCGCCTTTAGGCGTTGATGATTTCTTCCACTCACGAAAGTCACGAGCAGCTACAGGAATAATCGGCAAATCATAAAGTCAAACTTGACTAAATCCGAAGGGGGAATTTATAAGCAATTTTTTAAGCCAAATACGCGGTTTTTCCTGATAAATATGTCATAGGGGCAAGCGGCTTTTTTAGCTCAGAACAGGGTTAAAACATTTTTTTCATTAACAAATATGCGGTTTTAGCATATAATCCGAAGGTTATGGCTATTACGGCTTTGAAAAGAGCCAGTAAGCCATTTTTGGGTTTTGTGCATTTATTTCGGATAAAATGTGCATAAGAAGGCGTTTCAAGAAGGTATTGTGACGAGCCAAATTCAAAAAAGCAGCTTAATTGCTGATTTGGCCTAACTGACGGTGATTTGAGATATTAAATTTTCCGCCAAATTTGGCGTTATTCGTTGAACTGTGCCGAATAATAACATAATGTATCGGCCATTTAGAACGTTGTTTTGATTAACAGGGGCCCAGATGGAATTGATAAAGAAAATCAAAGAGTCCGAAAAGCAAGCCCAGGAGATTATCGAGGAGGCGAAAGCTGAGGGCTCCAAGAAGGCGGAAGAGAACCGGTCGAGAAGAGTTGAGCTTTTGGCAGAAGCCGAGCAGGAGAGAAAAAAAGCGGTTGAAGCGGCAGTATCGGCGGCTGAAACCGAGGGGGTCGGTGAAATCGAAGAACTTAAAAAACAAGCAGAAAAGGACCTGCAACATTTGCGTGATGAAACGAGTAGCAAAACGGCCGCTGCAGCGGCAAAAGTAATGGATTACTTAAGAGGTTAACTATGGCCATTTCTCAAATGGCAAAAGTGATGATTGTCAGCCATCGCACGGAAGCAACGGAACTTCTGGAGTCGCTACAGCACAACGGGATTTGCCAGATATTAAACGCCGAAGAGGCAATGGTGAGTAAGGCCTGGCCTGAACTTGGCATGGCTGCTGAACGACCAAGAGAAATCGAAGAGCTATTGGTACGGCTTACGAAAAGCACTGCATTTCTAAAAAATTACTCCAAACCGGCGAAGGGTCTGGCCAGTATGCTTTCTCCTCGCACTGTTATAGACGAACAGTCATACCATAATACCGTTGCAGACGAGGAAATCTTAGGAATTGTCGAAGAGTGCGAAGAAATCGAAGGGACAATAGAAAAACTCCAGGCCGAAAGCGAACACCTGGCCGGGACTCTTGAAATGCTCGGGCCGTGGTTATCTTTTGAAACATCAGTGGAGGAACTCGGGCAACTTAAAACAGTAAAATGTCTGACGGGGCTGCTGCCGATGCAGAAGCTTGAAGAAATTGCGGAAGAAGCAGACCAGCTTGGGGCGATAATAGAACCAATAGGCACAAATAATACCCGACA
>CAZTKW010000323.1:0-4713 GCA_964614315.1 uncultured Pirellulales bacterium | reverse complement strand
GATGCTGTTAATTATGATGTGATCGACAGATTGGTGGAGTAAATTTTGATTGTTAAATTATGTTCTGTAATCATTCAAATGGAAAATATCCAATTATATGAATTTGCTTTTTATAAGATGGTAGTTTTAGGGGAAATGAGATGCGGAGAGTTAGCTTTGTTTTTTGTTTTATCGTGATGGCTTTTTCTTCCTGTGTTGGCGGCCGTGAAGGAACGGGCATGCTTTTGTCGGATGATTTCAGCGGGCTTGAAGTTGGTATGTTCTCTGCGCCGGTAGGGCCGCATACGGAGTATCATTATCTGCCGGAGGCTGCTCCGAAGGGCAACTGGGCGGTTAGCTGCTTTTCCTGGGAACCAATGGCACAGAGGGCCTGGCATGTTCGGGAGGAAAACGGGTGCAATGTGATGGTTCAGAGCTTCGATAATAACGAGATGAAACATACACATCCTATGATTGTTACCGGAGATGAGCTTTGGAGAGACTATACGGTGGAGGTGCGTTTTGCGCCGGAGTCTGATAAGGGGCAAAGCGGGGTGAACTTCCGTTATCGCAATGACCGGTGTTATTACTTTTTCGGGGTGAATGGTCCAAAGGCGATACTTAAAATGGTCCATCATGCGAAGGCTTTTCGCAAGCCTTATGAGAAGATTCTTGCCGAGGAGGAGTGGAGGCGGACGGCCGGTCAATATTTGACTGCAAAGGTTACTGTCAAGGGCAGCCATATTAAGGCTGAGTTTGATGGAGGTCCGGCGCTGGAGGTCAGAGACGGGACTTACTTAGAAGGCAAGGTGGCTTTGATGTCGGATGTTGGGACACGTTACAGCCTTGTGAAGGTTACAACAAGCGGTGCGGAGAAGGAGCGTTTTCTGGCAAGAGCCGTCGAACGAGAGCAGCGATTGAAAAAGCTTCAGGCTGCTAATCCGCGGCCGGTTTTGTGGAAGAAAATCAGGACAGAGGGTTTTGGCGTGGGTCGAAACCTGCGCTTTGGGGACCTTAACGGTGACGGGCAAATCGATGTGCTTATCGGGCAGGTTGTGCATCATGGGTGGCCGCGAGACAACTACAGCGAATTGAGCTGTTTGACCGCAATGACTTTTGACGGGGAAATCCTTTGGCAAAAAGGCAGGCCGGACCCGGAGAAAAACCATCTGACGAATGATGTGGGGTTTCAGATTCACGATTTGGATGGTGACGGGCGCAACGAGGCTGTTTATTGTATGAATTTCGAGATAATCGTTGCAGATGGGGCCACGGGCGAAACAAAGTACAAAGCGGCGACGCCGAAAACGAAGCGTGATGACGACCGTTATCCGCGTATTTTAGGGGATTGTCTGTATTTTTGTGATTTCCGGGGGACGGGGCATCCAAGAGATATTGTTATAAAGGACCGTTACTGGAATTTCTGGGCGCTGAACGACCGGCTGGAAATTATGTGGGACGGAGGGTGCAAGACTGGTCATTATCCTTACGCCTATGATGTGGATAACGACGGGAAAGACGAACTGGCGATAGGATATTCGCTTTATGACGATGACGGTAAAGAGATTTGGAATTTAGAGGACAAGATAGACGACCATGCCGATGGCGTGGCAGTTTTGAAATTCGAAGAGAATCGTGAGGCTCGTATTTTATATGCGGCGAGTGACGCCGGTGTTGCACTTGTAAATCTGCAGGGTGAGGTTTTAAAGCATCATTATATTGGGCATGGTCAAAATCCGGCAACAGCCAATTTCCGCAGCGACCTGCCGGGTCTGGAAACTGTTGCGATAAATTTCTGGGGCAACCAGGGGATTATACATTTCATCGACGCCAAGGGTAATATATACCATGATTTTGAGCCGAACCAGTACGGAAGTATGTGTTTGCCTATAAACTGGACGGGAGGAGGTGAAGAGTACTTTGTGCATTCTGCGAATGTCGAGGAAGGGGGGATGTTCGATGGGTGGGGACGCCGCGTGCTTGTATTCGGCGATGACGGTCATCCGGATATGTGCAACGCCGTGCTTGATATTACGGGGGATTGCCGTGATGAGGTTGTTGTCTGGGACCCTAATGAGATATGGGTCTATATGCAGGATGACAGTCCTAAAAAAGGGAGACTTTATAAACCAGTGAGAAATCCTTTGTATAACTATTCGAACTATCAGGCAACAGTTTCACTGCCGGAGTGGTCCGAGTAGTGTGATGAGGGAACAGGGTTTATGGATAATTAGCTATCAAATGAGGGTGGAATTTTACTAATTCACAAATTCTGAGACTGTGGCTATTCTGAGAGATTCTATGTGGTGGGTGTACTAAACCTCATCTGTAATATCTTCGTACCAGGGAGCCAGTACCGGCGCCACCCGATATGAATCGATGAGCTTTTCGACAGAAGCCTGGACCGGTTTAATTCTGAGTATACTACAAAACAAGGAAAACACGACTATGAAAAAAACTACCTTCCGCATCATTTTTCCTTTCAAAAAGACTTTTATAGTTTAGTTAACACTTAAAACTGTATAAGCCATTTACGAAATAAGTCATTTAATAAATCCCCATTCCTGAATTGTAAGTGTATTATAGCACAAACGCCGTTTTGATTCAATCAAGAAACAGTAAAAATAGCGATTAAAAAGTGATTCGGTGCGATTGGGTAAAGAGGGGGAAGATATTATGGGGCGTTGCGGGATTTTTTTTGAAGTAAAAAATGCGTGGGGATTGCGGTTTTTCACAAGCCGGCACGAAAGATTAGAATTTACAAAAGGTATGAGCAGTGAATGTTGGACGTGAAAACAGGAGAGGGGAGGGCTCTATAAATCATCTTGCAAAGTAAGGGGGAGTTTGTAATATATCGCTATGCACAAATTTCTCAATAAGATTATATGCGGGGACTGTATAGAGGTCTTAGGGGAGGTTGACAAGCCGTTTGCGGATTTGATTTTTGCGGACCCGCCGTTCAATATCGGCTATAAGTATGATAAGTATCACGATAAGGTCAAAAAGGACAATTATATCGCATGGACGAAAGAGTGGATGAGGGCGTGTAAGGGAGTATTGAAGCCGAGAGGTTCGTTTTATATCGCAATAGGGGATGAGTATGCGGCGAATGTGAAGGTCATAGCGGACGAACTGGGGCTTTTTATGCGGAACTGGATAATATGGCATTACACTTTCGGCCAACAGATGAAGAATAAATTCGCCCGTTCTCATACGCATATATTTTACTTCGTCAACGACGAAAGAGATTTCACTTTTAATGATTACGCGGTGCGGATTCCATCGGACAGGCAGCTGGTTTATAACGACAGGCGAGCTAATTTGCGAGGGAAGATGCCGGATGATGTCTGGGGGGAATTTCCACGAGTTTGCGGCACTTTCAAGGAGCGTGCGGGGTGGCATCCGTGCCAGATGCCGGAGAGCCTTCTTAAGAGGATAATAGCGGTGAGTTCGAACCGCGGAGACTGCGTGCTGGACCCTTTCAGCGGTTCGGGTACAACGGCTGCGGCGGCTTATGTATCGGGTAGAAATTACGTCGGTATTGAAATATCCGAAGAATACACAGCAAAGGCCGAGAAGCGGCTGGCTGAATTGAAAAAGCAGCGATATAGCGGTGGGAAATTTGACAGAGCGGAGTTGAATGAACTTAAGCGGCTTGTTCGTGATATGGAAAAAGGTGCCCAAGAGATTGCGAGTGATAAGAAACTTTTGAGGCTTTTTGCGAACCAGTTTGCGGTGCGGATGAATAACGAGAAAGACTACAGCGAGGAGAAGATATTGGCGGCTTTAGAGGGAGGAGGCTTTTGAAAAGCGAACACTTGAAAAACATACTTCATTTTTGTCTGCCTTTTGTTGTCAGTGCGGCGATTTTGACAGTAATTCAGCCGCCGATTAGCCTTTCTTTTTTAGCGTGGTTCGGGCTGGTGCCGTTTATTTTAGCTTGTTCACCGGATGTGAAGGGGCGGCATATATTTATCACAGCTTACGTGGTATCACTTTTTTACTGGCTGGGGAATTTGTACTGGATTGCTCCGGTTACGCTTAGCGGGTGGATAGCTTTTTGTTTTTATACGGCGTTGCTGTGGCCGTTACTTGGTCTTTGCGTGCGATTTTGCAGGGCGAACAAACTGCCGTTATTTATATCAGTGGCGGTACTTGTTGTCGGCGCCGAGCGCTTGCAGGGACTTTTTTTGGGCGGGTTTTTCTGGCGGCATCTTTCTCACAGCCAGTATGCCAATATCAGTCTTATCCAGATATCGGACGTATTCGGTGCGGCGGGTGTTTCCTTTGTTGTGGCAATGGTGAACGGTTTGACGGCAGAATTGATAATTTCGGGGCGGGAGAAAAAAATAATCACAAGTGGGAATTTTTTAAAGGCGGTTTTGGTGTGCGCTGTGGTGGCAGGAGCAGTTCTTTACGGGCGATGGAGAATAGGTCAGTCGGGGGATTTTATCGAGAGCGGGCCTTTGGTCGGGGCGGTGCAGACAAATATACCTCAGTCGGTCAAGATATCATCGGAGGCCGATGATGTGCTTATGATATTCGATGAGCTGATTCTGAACAGCGGTGCTGCTTTCGAGGCGGGAGCGGAGCTGACGGTGTGGCCGGAAACAATGGTGCAGGCGATTCTGGACGAGAGGGTGCAGCGGTTTCTGGATAGTTCGCATTATTACAAGGTTTTTGACGAGAGACTGAAGGAGCATTCGCGAGAGAGGGGTTTTGTTCTTGCGGGAG
>CAZTKW010000322.1:0-4718 GCA_964614315.1 uncultured Pirellulales bacterium | reverse complement strand
CGGTATTTTGCTCGGCGCATTTTAATGCCTCTCGGAGATTGTTTTCAGCTTCTTTTACACACTCTTCTTTCGATTCTAATCCGATTAGCCCCAGATGTCCTAACCCAATGAATTGATATGCTTGGGCCTTATGCAATGGTGAATCGGCACGTTCTTCAACTTTCCTGCCTATCCGGATACACTCCTGACATATTTTTTGGTCATGCCTGCGTGCTTCGTAACATAGTCGGGCCACAGCGATGTATGTATCCAGAGAATAGTCTGGATTATCGGCAAGTTCTTTCACTGCTTGCTGAGCTGTCTTGATACTGTTTTCCCCTCTGACATGTGCCTTGTCACATTCAATTAGCAGTTTCTGCTCAGACACGTCCATATAGAGATCGGCAACTTCTGCACACTCTTCGGCCATCTCGATAAACTTCAGGGCCCTTTCAAATTCAAAAACATTTCTGGAGACATTAGCAGCCTGAACGCAGAACTCTGCTGCCTGCTTGGCCCACCTAGTACCTGCTGCATAATAATGGCCTGCAACATCGAAAATAAAATTATTAGATTCGTTGAGAGTTTTTTCCATGGCCGAGGCTACTCTGGCATGATACTCCCGGATCATTTGAGGCACCCGGTCAGACTTTGGACCTTCGATACTAATACCCAGCTCTTTGTGTATAACCTCCAGCATAAAGGATGAATGAAAACGGTACATATCGTCCTGCTTGCCCACATCAGTTATAATATGAGTTTCCTGCTCGATCTGGCGTAGTAAATCCAGCAGTTGCAGACGTGACATCTCCAGCCCCTCGCTTAGGATACTGATGTTGAAAACCTGACCCAGGCAGGCGGCGCACTCCAGCACCATTCGGTATTGTGGAAACTTCATAAATTCTTCACGCAGAGAACTATAAAGTTCTGCCGGCATCGGCAGTGTTTTGCCACCGGCAAACTCCCTGATGAGAATGAACTTTCCGTCATCCCGCTGGCAGATGACACCCGACTTGGCAAGATGGGCTATAACATAAAAAAGCCAGAACAGTGCCCCTTGTCCTTTGGTAAAGTCTCCTACTTGAGAGACAATTTTTTTGGCAGTGTGTTCTTCAAGATTTAACGATGATTTTATAATATGGCAGCGCTGCTCGTGCGTTGGTTCCTCAATAACTGTGATGTGGCAATTCGTTGCTTCGTTTAGACCTATCTGGGTGAAAGTTTTCTGGTCTCGGCCCGTCAGTAGGACGGCCAGCGAAATGTTCCGACCTGGAGGAGTATCTTTGAGAAGTTCGGCAAGAATCTGTTTTGAGGCCTGATCCATCCAATGAATATCATCTATAAAAAGTACGACTGGTCTCTTTGATGCAAGGTCACGCAGGGTATGTACAATAGATGCAACGATCTCATCCTTCGAACTGGCAAGTTTTACATTCTCTTCTGCTGGTGGCAGGAGTATGTCGGAAAATGGGATGGAGGAAGTAAAGACTTTCCCGACAGCAGTGGAAAGCTTTTGAATCTGACTATCTCGCTCACCCAAAAGGTTGATATGGTAATGATTTGCTAAAGCCTCTCGGAACGGTTCATAAGCTCTGTCAACATTTTCACCTTCGGGCTTTGAACATACACCCTGTAAAATGACGAGTTTCTGCCCGGACTTGTCCTCTGTTTCCGTTAGTTTCTTAATCAGTTCGTTTGCTGTAGCAGTCTTGCCGACACCGGAACCGCCGGATAGAGCGGTCCAGACGGTTTGCCCATCCATGACATTCTTAAAGCTGGCCCAGATTTCATCGAAAAATGGGAGTTGTTTATATGGCGGGGCCTTGGCTAAAGTCATCAAATCCGTCGCCGGAACTAGTTGAGCAGCCTGCTGGCCAGTCGTTTTAAAATCACCTCTGTGGTATAGTGTCAGAAGCAAAACAAAAATTGCACTTAGCCCTGCACAGGCCCAAACGAAATTCGGTGCTGTATGACACAAAGCAGCCGATATAAATGGTATCAATAACACCGGAACAGCAATCGTGTATTCCGGTAATGGATTGATTTGATCAAGTGCCTGACCTAACATAAAGCTTATGATCCAAAATGTCAGAACCATTGGTATGAACGTCCAAATCGCCGTATTGCCCATCAGCAGGAAAAAGGGGCCTGCTAAGTATGCACAAGAACCCAGTGCAACAGCGATAAATACTCCGGCTTCACGGCCGGCAAAATTCCAGGATGATGAGAATGAAGCCAAACGAGTCGCAAGCAGCCAATACACCAGTAACGGCCCCAGTATGAGTACACTGATAGCAGCAACGGGCCACCACCAGGACTGCTGTACCAACGTTTCGGGCATTGGCTTTATTGCCCCCATCAGCTGTATGAGCAGCCACGCAAAGAACCTGGCAAAAAGAAATCCGCAGACTGGTGGAATCATTTCGCTGATCTTTGGCCAGGCCTTACGCTTAAAAAAGCCGATCATTGCATATGAAATAACCGCTAGCAGAAACAGTAATACATTTGCCAGTAGAATAGGCACTAGCTGCTTTCGGCGGTCGATGCAAAAGCCGTGATTAAAAAAAGAGTGAGTTGGTATGGCCGTTTTGTTGTTATATATCCGTCCCTCGAGAAGATAGAAAAAGTCGTGGTGGGCTATATCAACCTCTCGCACCGTTACCACTATAAGATCACTAATACCAAATGCATCAAAGAAATGTTGAAGGGTTTTGGGAGTAACTTTCCCCAGGTTGAATTCATCCAACAACTCTGGCGGCAAAGCCCTGACAATTTCATCGTAACTATGAACAAAGAATTTTGGCGAACTATTGAAAACATACAGTGCCTCATTCTCAAGCTCTCGACTAGGTGGAACACTGTTAAATATCACATCCAGTTGCGCCCAACCTTTCCATTCCTGGATAACTTTGAGAGCCAGATCCTCAACCCCGTATACAGCAGCTACGACCTTAGGATCGTCAAGGACTTCGTATAATTTGGTAGCCCTGGGATCAGAGAACAGCGTCGGAACAAGTAAACGGCTCAATGGGAAAACACCATACATAGTGTCGTGTGCCATTTCAGACTGTACTTCAATATCACTTCGCAATGCATGGATTCTTGCGAACCATCCGGCTGCTTGTGTCTCGGTTAACTTGTTTGTATCAAGCAGTAATTCGGCTTTCCTGAGATGATCCAGACCTCGTTCAAAGACCTCCATGTTTCCTTGTTCCGCCATGCCCAACCAATAGGATGTTTCCGCGTGCTTGATATGGTCTTTAATTTGCTTAACTACATTTTTGGGCTGGATAGCAAAACATGGTGATATGATCAGTAAACACACTATGCACACAAAAAACAAATGTACAAGTAGACGCTTTTGCGAACAATTTGTTTTTATCATGTCATGCATGCACAATATAGTAGTGGAACTGTCGTTTCCGTGCAACTGTAAACTTGCTTTGCCATCTTGTAGCTCCAAGAGTTTCATAAAAGCTCTGATCAATTGGTTGAGTTATATAAATTATCGCTTGAGAGACAAAATTACCTATAATTAAGGAATTGGCTGGAGATGAAGAGTGATAATTTTGGACGGTAGTTTCTTTTTGTTGTGAAATATCTTTAAGCGACAAGTTTGCTATGAAAAACTGCGACCACACGGACCATAGAACTGACGTCAAATAATTAATGACCACCTGGCATCAGTAAGTGCTGTCAAACCCTAATATATGAAGAATTCCGGATTGCTTGTCCGATGCTTTTTGATGCCACAGTTAAAACATAATTGAGCAATGGATGCCTGTTGCTCACTCTAACCTCAAAAACATTGCTTTTTAACTCAGCATAGCGTTTTCCACAAGGCGCAAGATGGTTTTTAAAAAAATTTATTTAACTCTTGCGCTTGGGTATCAGTCTTATATACTTTTATAAAAAATGCATTGACAAGTAACTGTACACATGTATATATGTACACAATAATGAAAGGATTAGCCATGGCAGAGTTTAATGAAGAAATAAAGACTAAAGATGATGTAGTTAAGTATTTTTCTTATCTGGTTGGGGAACAACACCTTAATTTTCACCCCGATACAGATTTTTCTGAGTATGTTCTGTGCAAAACAGGGGAAAGTACATTCAACGACGAAGAAATACGTTATCATAATAGTCTAATGGATGCCTGTTTTTCGGTGTGTGAGAAAACCGGAGTAGATATTTATGAAATTGGTTTGCAAATACTGAAAGGACATAGAAATGCCTAAGAGACATTCGGTGCAGATACCGAAGGATTTGTGGAATAATCTATGTGAAGACGCCGCAAAGGAAATGAAAAAGAGACGTGAGTCGGTAACTCCAAGTTCCAGGCTCAGAGAGATATTGCATAAGTATTTTGATAATAAAAACAATAAGAAACGGAGATAAATATGGGTTGGACACATTACTGGCAGCGTGAGATAACCTTACCAGCAGATAGGTTTATGAAAGCTCTTGAAGACTTTCGGATAATGCTTGCTAAGACAGACATTAAGCTTGCAGGTGCAGATGGCTTGGGTGAGCCTGTCCTGTCTGAAAAGGAAATAATATTTAACGGAATAGCAAATCAGAATTGTGAGCCGTTTGTAATCAAAAGCTTTGAACCTTCAAGAAGAAGTCCTGCTAGAACGTTTTCATATTGTAAGACAGAAAAATTGCCGTATGACATCTGCGTTCAATTGGTTTTGATAATAATGAAACAGCACTTTGGCGATGAAATTACGATT
>CAZTKW010000321.1:0-4727 GCA_964614315.1 uncultured Pirellulales bacterium | reverse complement strand
ACAGATGCACCCTTTTTCGGCTCTCTTTTTGATAACTTTTAGAATCTGGTCGGCTCCGGTTTGGCCGACGTTTGCCACGCCGTCCGAGCAGAGTATAACGCGATTGATGTGCCCTTTCTTGTATGCTCTCTCGGCCATTTGATAACCGATTCGTATTCCTTCCTCGGCATATGTCGAGCCGCTGGGACAGAGCGAGTCGATGGCTGCCAGAATTTCAGCCTTTTCATTTAGCCCTTTATAATCCATCACTTTTCTGCCCCGGCTGCCGTAAACCGCTATACCTATCCGGTCTTCGGGTCTGAGTTTTTCAACCAGCATTCGCAGGGACTTTTTAACCAGGCCAAGCCTGTTTTCCCGCCCCATCGAGCCGGAAACATCAATCACAAATGTGAGGATTGCCGGCTTGCGGTTCTCTTCGCTGACTTGTTTGGCCTTGAGGCCCAGCCTCAACAGGAAAGTGTTCTTTCGGTCGGCACCTAATTTCCAGGGCGAAGCTTCGGCATACACAGCAAAATCATCTTCCTGCGGGGCCGCATATCCATATTTGAAATAATTGACAAACTCTTCGACCCGAACGGCCTTTTCCGGGGGGAGGTGGCCGTCGTGCAGATACCTGCGAACAACCGTATAGCTGCCGGTATCAACGTCCGTGGCGAAAGTTGACAAGTGGTCGTCCTCGGTATCTACAAAAGGATTGACCCCGTAATTCTTAAAGAACACGGCATCAACATCCTCACCGTTCGGCGGCACAGTCCCGCCGTGCGCCATCGGATAACCGGTTCTATATTCTTCCGGCTTAAGCTCACCAAAATATTCTAACGGATTAGGTGGGGGGACAAACATAGGTTTTTCATGAGCTACCTTCACGGATTCCGCAACGGTCCCAGCTTGGCCAGACATATCCATACTCATCATCTCTGACCTGCGAAGCTCTTCGTTTTGCTTTTTCACACCAATACCAGCTTCGCGGCCGCGACGAGATACTGAAAGTGAATCCACTTTAAGGTCATCTGTCGCTGAAGGCATTTGTTGCGATGCCTGTCGCATAGCTCTCTCTCTTGCTCTTCCGAGTTCCTCAACAGTGGCTGCATCCTTAGAGACAGGTACCAGTTGATTTGCCGTTACGTCCATGGCTACCTGACTATCGGGCGCTTTTGTAACTGATGGCTCGGCAGGCTTTACTTCGTGATCAACTACTACCGGCTTGCTGCGCAGTTCGGTATATTCAATCTTAGCACGACCGGAAGAATCAACTCTTGATGCTACGGGTGTGCTTATCGGCTTATCTGTCAAACCTGCAACTTTTCCAAGCTCTTTGCCTGCCCTTTTCGTATTAGAAACCAGAACGCCAAGCCCCAGAGCGCAGACAATCATAATCGTCGCCGCCCATGCCAATACCTTTTTCCATTTAAGTGTCATTTTAGTCCCCTTTTCCTCTCGCTTCCGGCCGGTACCTGAGCCTTTGAGTTCACCAAGTGCCTGTTCTGTCAATGAATCGCTGAATGCCTTACTCGGCTTATCAGTATCGCCGGTCAGTTTGACCAGTCGCGAGATATTCTTTTCTAAATTGTTTTCTTTAGAGTTCATAATTTTTGCTCCTGTTACTTCAGAGCTGCCTCAAATTCAAGTTCGGCGCGAGAAGAGAATTCCGCGCCCGATACAGCAGACTGTGCACAGCCTTTTCGCTAATGCCGATTTGCCCGGCTATTTTCCTCGCCGAAAGCCCTTCGATATACTTGGCCTTCAGCGCAGCTTGTTCTTTACTTTCCAATCTTGCAAACGCTGTTCTCACTATCACAGCCATCTCTTTTCTTTCGAGCACTTCATCGGGCAGCGGGTTTGTGTCGATTGCTTCGAGATAGCTGCTGATGTCCCCGTCAACACCGGGTCGACTCGCACGGCTTCTCATCTCAAGCCGGATATTATTTCGTGCAATGCCGAATATCCATTCCTCGGGGCTGCCCTTTGAACCATCATAGCTGGCCAGGCCGCGAACAGCATCGAATACCGTTCTTTGCACCAGCTCTTCGGCCAGTGACGGATTGGCCCATCGCCTGATAAACATCCCGTAGAGCTGCGGAATCTCCCTGACGATAAACTCCCGCCACACTTCGGCGTCGCCTTCTGCGAATCCTGCCCGGCTTTGTTTGCTTAAATCATTGTTCACTTTTTCAAATATCCTCTTCTGGTACCAGTTTCTATTAGATATTATGCGCGCACGGAAAGAATTACTCACACTTTTTTTGATGTTCCGATATTCTTACCGTCTCAGGGCCGTAACAGCAGGTTTTATATGAGCTTGAGAAGAGAAAAAGGCAAGGGAGAGTTGTTTGTATCCGGCGGGGTAAACTTTTGAACCTGCCAACAAATCAGTTAAATTTTATTCGCTAATCCTGCATCGTTTTAACCGAGGCAATACGGTTGGCATAGACGGCCTTCTTGCGGATACCCAGTACTACATTTGTTATGGGAAGCCTGTCTAATTCCGGAAAGTAAAATGTTACGACCCCAACATTCCACCACCTGAGAATGACATCATCAGTGTCAATTTTGTGTCTGAGGTCGTCCCTGTCAACCGAGTCATTTGATTCTGATAGCCCGTGCTGCAGTTCCAGCCTGTTGGGCAAAAAGACCCAGTAGAAAAACAGGCTTTTGACCCATATTATTCTCAGAAACACCGACCAGACATACGCCAGAAGCAGATATCCCAAAGGCTCAATATTGACCCCCAGGTGCCTGAAGCCTTTGAAGAAACACAGGAATGTCTGCGGTCCATGCAGCAGAAGTATCAGCAAAATGATAAAAAAGCTGCCTAATAACAGCCATAATATTACCGGCTTAATCTTGAATATTACAACCGCTGCATTCAGGGCCCCAAATAATATAACAACACCGCCAATGACATCCTGGATAGCCGGTACAGCCTCTGAGCCTGAGAAAATCAGATTTAACAATATACCTACGACGCCGGCGGCAACCATCAATACCACAGAGGGGATGAATAAAATCGGCCAGCCCCAGTCATAGCCGGTCAGCCATACTTTCAGGTTCGGGTTTTGCCGTACTTCATTTTCTCTTTCGAACCTTGTCCTGGCGCTCTTTGTCATTTTGAATATGAGCACGAGCACCCCAAGTCCCGCAGTAATTGCCAGTACGCAGTAAAAAGAGAACATCCTGTTGGAAACGAATGAAAAGCCGCCTTCTGAAGCGTCTTTAATTATGCTCAGGAGCATTAAGTAATAAATATATATGAGAATGACAATAAAATCAGAAAATAGCAGCAGTACCTTAAGCTTGTATCTTTTGGGGGGAAGGACATGCTTTAATATTTCCTGCGGCGGGCTTGAGTCTTCGCTTTCTTTTTTTTCATTAGTTTCATCCATAATACTTCCCTCTGGGACAAAAAATACATATGCTCATCGAGTTGAACGCAGATTATACTGTTGAAAATTCGAAAAGTCAATAATTTATGCCGGCCGGCCGGCCGGGCAGGCCAAGCAAAACCTTCAAAATAATCTGAAAACCCACAATTACCACCTGTGAATAATAACTATAGCACTTCTGATTTGAATTGATAAGGCAGGTCATGTCTTTAGAAAATTCAAACTTAGGGCTTTTTTAATTCTGTTATTTGTGCCCCTGGGCTTTTGGGCATTAGGTTTTAGGCCTTAGGCCTTAGGTCATAGGCACCTGCCCCCAAGGGAGCCTACGGCACCAACAGCTACAACATGCTCACTATCCGCACCACGCCATTTGGTTGCGGTGTTACTAAAGGGCATACGCATACCTACAGTGTAAATGCCAAGAAAACCGGGGCTTGTTGCTGCAACTGGCGCAGGTTTATCTCCCTTTGTCATTCTTAGCGCACCAAAGAATCTCAATCCCAATAATCAATCGTAAATAGTAAATTGAAAACGCCTCACCGTTTCTTCCACCAATTAGGTTCTCTCATTCATTATGGTCAAAACTTAAATAAAAACCGTTCTATAGTATTCATACCATCCGAGGCAACTCTTTAGCATGGCTTCATATTCAAAAAATTAACTTAGTCCACTTTTTTTAAATTACAATTTTTTTGTTTTGGAAATCTCGACCCTTTCGATGTGAAATAGTTCACTTTCTTTCATCACACTGCATTGGCGAGAAAGTTTTTCCAAGTCTTCCACCGGACGTGTCTCTATACGTTTCATATAGTCAAGTCCGGGTCTGAAAATCAAAACCGGTCCGGTATCATCCTTGCGGCGTACAGTAATCTGAATAAAATCAATCATCATTACTTCAGCCAGTCGAATATCAAGTCGGCCGATACTGTTACCTGTCCCGATGGTCAGACCGTCAGATACGCAAGAATATGGAGTTGTCATCGGAATGTAGCAGATGATGTCAAGTTCGTGCCTACCCCATTTGGCATTGAACTCCCGTAACGCGGCTTGGCCAATGCGCCATCCCAATACGTTCCAGGGGCCGACATGCCCATGCGTATGTTTAATTGCGGCCCACCAGTCCTCCGGAGGTTGTCCCTGGTTCCAAGGGCTCTCGCCGCTGACAGCCCGTACTGTCTGTTCGGCTTGCTGGATAGAACTATCAGCGTCATCTATATGAGCCAATGTGGTTACGATACTCCCACCCAAAATGCAAAGAACAATAATGTAAAAGGAAATTTTTTTCATGATTCTACTCCTAAAATGAATTCAAATTAAATCTTTATTTATCAACTACCCTCAAAT